>CAZLOC010000004.1:0-35158 GCA_964560935.1 uncultured Anaerolineaceae bacterium
TAACGATATTATCGCACAATATGAATGTAATGTCAACAAATTTTAAGGTTAACCACTGTAAACTGGTATCCTATTATCAAACTTACCTGTCTCATAATCTTCGCTGTCTACCTAATCAGGGTTTTAACAAAGTCCAGATTTATGTCAGCCTGCCTGCGCCGCCGTTTGCCCCGCCGCAGTTCGGCGGTGGGTGCAGGTGAGAAGCAGTGCGCACATCGCCCTGATTTCCCCGTTCGTGTCGCGAGGCCCTGGCCTGAGCCAGGACGAAAGGCGCGCCGGTACGACACCTGCCCTGTACCACAGGTGCGGTGACGGCAGGGCAGGTGTGCGGCTGAGGGTCTTTCATACATCATGGCAGAGATGCTTCGGGTAACAAACGCTTCTCAGCATGACATGCTCATATAGTCAAGTGACTTTGTAAAGCCGTGTCTACCTAAAGCTCAGATGTCGTCTTTATAAAATCGAGTACTTCATTTAGCTTTGTAAATGCCAGGGCCGTTACTGTATCCGCTCCCCCGTAATAGATGGCAATTCGACCCGTAGGTTGATCGTACAGAGTAGCGCAGGGGAATGCCACGTTTGGCACATCGCCTACACATTCGTAATTTGTTTGTGGTGAAAGCAAGTAGGGTCCACCACGATAGATGACCTTCCACGGCTGGTTCAAATCGAGCAAGGTGGCGCCGAAACTGTAGACAAACCCGTTGCAGGATGTCAGCACGCCATGATAGAACAGCAACCAGCCCTCGGGAGTCTCGATAGGTACCGGCCCGGCACCAACCTTGGTGCTCTGCCAGCCACCTTTCACGCCCATCACGAAGCGGTGTTGTCCCCAGTGGATCATGTCGGGGCTTTGACTCAGGTAAATGTCGCCAAACGGTGTATGGCCATTGTCACTGGGGCGGTTTAGCAGCACATACTTGCCGTTGATCTTACGAGGAAAGAGCACGCCGTTGCGGTTGAATGGCAGCAGCGCATTTTCCAGAAAGTGGAATTTCTCAAAGTCAAATGTGTAGCCAATTCCGATGGTCGGGCCGTGATAACCGTTGCACCAGGTCACGTAATAACGGTCTTCCAGCCAAAGCACGCGCGGGTCGTAGCGATATTGGAATCGGCTGATTTCTGGGTCATCGCACAGCCACTCGATGGGATCGTTATCCAGTTCCCAATCAATGCCGTTATCACTGAAACCCCGATTTAGATTCATTTCACGTTTTTTATTATCACAGCGGAAAACGCCCGCAAATTTACCCTCAAAGGGCACAACAGCACTATTGAAAATGCTGTTGGATGATGGGATCAAATCGCGAGGAATGATGGGGTTGGCACTATAGCGCCAAACCACATCCAAACAATTCTCTGGTCGTTCTTCCCACGGGATATTGGGCAGAGAAGAAGTATTCATAGGTTTTGGAACTCCTTTTTGTTCGGGCTCTCACAAAGTAATTGACTCATCACCTGAAAGGATGTATAATAAAATTAGATTCTGGGAGCGCTCCCATTATATCAGAATATAGGCTTCAAAATCGCTTATTTTTCGGAAAAAATCCTGTATTTAGAATAAATTTATTGAGAGCGCTACCATAATCAGGAGCCGATAGTGTCAGATTTTACGCTTGAGGACATTGCAGAACTTGCCGGGGTATCACGTTCAACCGTTTCACGCGTCATCAATGAGCAACCAAATGTTCGTGATAATGTTCGCGAGCGTGTATTGGAAGTTGTTCAAAAAACCGGATACCACCCCAATGCAGCTGCACGCGCACTTGCCTCGCAACGATCCTGGACTCTTGGCCTGATCCTGCCACACAGCGTTAGCTTCCTTTTTTCCGACCCTTATTATCCGCAACTTACCAAGGGGATTGCCCAGGCATGCAATCAATATAATTACACTTTGGCGCTCTTCCTTGTTGGCACCAAAGAGGACGAGGAAAAAATCTATCCTCGTGTTTCACGCAAGGGTCTGCTTGACGGAGTGATCGTTCAGTCTGGCCATCATGGTGATCAGTGGATCATCGGGCGTTTCGTTGACGCAAATACGCCGCTCGTGATTGTTGGCCGTCCATTTCGTTCCGATAACGTCAGCTATATTGACATAGATAATATCAACGCATCCTATAACGCAGTCAGCCATTTGATTCGCCTGGGGCGTCGGCGCATTGGAACGATTGCCGGTCCTGCAAACAGTACTGTGGGGATCGACCGTAAGGAAGGCTACTTTAAGGCCTTGGTTGAACGTGGTCGCGAAGTAGATGAGTCTCTCATCATAGAGGGTGATTTCACCGAGGCTGGTGGGTATTACGCAATGCAGCAAATATTATCTGCCAGGCCTGATGCGGTTTTTGTCGCATCTGATGTGATGGCAATCGGTGCTATGCGTGCCGCTCGTGACGCTGGTCTTCGTATACCCGAAGATATTTCCTTTGTCGGTTTTGACGATCTGCCTGTTGCCACGTTTTCCGATATGCAGTTGACTACTGTTCGCCAGCCTGTCGTGCGCTTCGGTGCCAAAGCTGTCGAGGTATTGATTGACCTGATCGAGAATGGTATTGATCCTCCACGCCACATCATCATGGAAACTGAACTTGTAATTCGCGATTCATGTGGTGCGGCGAGACCGAAGTAAGAAAGAGACAATGATCCAGCTGTCATCCAATATCGGTTCATAAGATAATCATGTGCAAGGAGGTGAAATCTTACATAAATTGAAGAATGACTTTCGTTCGTCCAAAAGACGGACGTCCGGCATCTTGATGCCGGACGCCATTAAAGGGAAGCCCGCCATCCATAGCAGGGCTCGGCAGGCTTCTAGAGTAGAAATATACCATAACTAAAAAGGAGTATGAAGATGAAACGCTTACCAATTGTTTTGTCCATTCTAGTAGCGATGAGCATGCTGTTTGCCGCCTGCGCACCGGCACCGACCGAAGCGCCTGCTCCGGTGGAACCGGCTCCCGAACAACCCACTGAGGTTGCTGAACCTACAGAGGCGCCCGCCGCTGAACCCGTGGCTGAGCCCGTGCCCACTGAATATCCCCGCGCAGAAACCCTTTACGTCAGCGGTGCAGCGTGGGGCCCGGCATCGACCTGGAATCCCTTCCAGCCCGGCAGTCTCGCCAACACAACGGGGACAATCGGGTATGTGTACGAATTCCTGTATGCGTTTGACCCACAGAGCGGCGAGTTGACGCCCTGGCTTGCCGAGAGTGGAACATGGTCCGATGACACTACATTTGACATTACACTCAGGCAGGGTCTTACCTGGAGCGACGGCGAACCATTGACAGCTGAAGACGTAGCCTTCACTTTTAATCTGGGACAGCAATATGAAGCCCTTTGGTTCAGCCCAATGTGGAGATACGTAGAAAGTGTTACAGCGACTGGCGACAATGCAGTGCAGTTCAAACTCTCCGCTGCTCCCCTTTACCAGGAATTCTCGAATAACCTCTACAATGTTCCGATTGTCCCCAAGCACCTTTGGGAAAGCAAGTCGGAAGAGGATATTACCGTTGGCGCAAATGAAAAGCCCGTTGGCTCAGGGGCCTACATGTATTTGACCAACGCGGAAGATCGTAATGTCTGGGTGAGGAACGAGAACTGGTGGGGCAAGGAAGTGTTTGGCACGCCAGCTCCCAAGTACATCGTCGATATTCGCACGTCCAGCAATAACGTTGCCCTGGGCATGGTTCTCAAGGGAGAACTTGATCTGAGTAACAACTTCCTCCCGGGTGTTGCGGAACTGGCAAACAAAGGTTACGTCAAGACCTACTTCGCCGGGCCGCCCTACATGCTCTCGGCCAATACGGCTGTTCTTTTCTTGAACACGACTAAAAAACCGATGGATGATGCTACCTTCCGTCGCGCGCTGGCTTTTGCTATCGATGTTCCCTCCATTGTGAACGTTGCTTACGCTCAACTGGTCAAAGCCGCCAGCCCGACTGGCCTGTTACCTGTTTTGGAAAAATTCGATGATCAGGATGTGCTCGCAAGCCTGGGGTACAGCTTTGATACGGAAAAGGCCAAGCAAATGCTTGCTGATGCTGGATACGTGGATGTCGATGGCGATGGCTTTGTCGAAGCCCCAGACGGCTCCGCGATCGAACTGCAAGTGACCTGCCCGAACGGGTGGACAGACTGGATGGCAGCCATTGACATCATTGCTTCCAGCTCTCAGACCGCGGGAATCAATATCCAAGCTGCTTACCCCGATTATGGCGCCTGGAACACAGAATTGCAGGGTGGCACGTTCGATATGACCCTGAACAACTGGGCCTCCATGAGCAACACTCCATGGACGCTCTACAACCTCTTGTTCAGACACCCAATCCAGGAGCAGATGCAGAGCGGTAACTTCGGCAGATACGAAAACCAGGAAATGTTCGATCTGGTGGACGCCCTTGCCCAGGTGCCTTCTACTGATGTGGAAGGTATGCAGGCTGCCTGCTCAGATATTCAGGAACTCATGCTGACAGATATGCCCATGATCCCGCTCTGGTACAACGGTATGTGGGCTCAGTGGAGTGATTCAACCTGGACGAACTGGCCGGATGAAAACGCTGCATCTCCCACTCTACCCACTACATGGTCAGGATACTGGCAATTGGGTGGTCTGCAGACGCTCATCAATTTGAAACCAGCTGGTGAATAGGTTCGAAGCAGTTCGGTAAGAACTTTGAATCCGCCCCTCCCGCATTAGAGGGAGGGGCGGATTACACAGAGACTTAGAACAGAGGAGTTTGCGTGAAACGATATTTCGGAAGGAAAATCTTGGTTTACCTGCTAACCTTTTTCCTGGCAGTCACCATCGATTGGATGATTCCGCGCTTCATGCCTGGCGATCCTATCAGGAATATGTTGACGAGAGTTTCCGTGAGCAGTAATCCCATCGCTATCCAGAAGATGTATGACTATTACTCACATTTATTTGGATTGGATCTGCCTCTCTGGCAGCAGTATTTCAATTTCTGGAAGTCTCTTTTCCAGGGCGACCTAGGGATAAGTACATATATTTTTCCCACGCCAGTGGCGAAGGTACTTTTGCGTGCTATCCCCTATGATGGTTTTCTCTTGGTACCCTCAATCCTATTAAGCTGGTATGCCGGTAACAAATTCGGCGCTTTTGCGGCGCGCTCCAAGTGGCTTGACAATACCGTCTCGCCGCTTGGTTATATCCTCACGGCAACTCCCTACATGTGGCTCGGGATTCTTCTTGCCTGGTTCTTTGGGATCGTCCTGGGCATTTTCCCAATCGCCGGTGCGTACAGCTATTCGATGAGCCCCAACCTTTCCTGGAGGTTTATTGGAAGCGTTTTGCACCACTGGTTCTTACCTTTTGCTTCCCTCTTTCTGGTTGGCTTTGGTGGCTGGGCGATCGGGATGCGGAATATGATCATCTACGAACTCGAGGCAGATTATTCCCACTACCTTGGCGCTCTTGGCGCGCCAAAAAAATTGATTAGGAAATATGCCTTCAACAATGCCGTACTTCCGCAAATCACCGGTTTGGCGCTTCAGTTGGGTGTCATCGTTGCTGGCGCTCTTGTAACAGAAGTTGTATTTTCCTACCCTGGAATTGGTTATCTGTTGCTTGCTGCGATACAAAATCAAGATTACTTTCTTATCCAGGGTTGTTTTCTCTTCATCATCATCGGCGTGTTGCTTGCCAATTTCACGATTGACATTGTTTACATATTAGTCGATCCGCGGACTCGCAGGGGTATGACAGGGGAGACGGCATGAGCGAGCAAAAGAAGAAAAACGAATTCATCTACTTTGCATTCAGAAATAAGAAGCTGCTGGTTGGGTTAGCTATCATCCTCATCTTTCTTGTCCTGGGGTTGATCGGCCCGTTCCTTACAGATAACGAACCGTTCGCGTATGCGAACCCGCTTGGCGCTCAACCGCCGTCCTCCGAATATTGGTTTGGAACCACATTTTTTGGACAAGATGTTTTTTCGCAGTTTGTAAAAGGTTTGCGGGCAACTTTCCTTGTGGGAGCTATCGGCGGAGGACTGGGGACCATCATTGGAATGTTGATCGGGTTTACTGCTGGTTATCGTGGGGGTGTTGTCGACGAGATACTGAATGCACTCACGAACATCGTGTTGGTCATTCCAACGCTGGCTGTGCTTCTTATTATTGCAGCTTATCTCGAAGTCCGTAGTATTTTTACAGAATGTCTCTTCATCGGGTTTACGGCCTGGCCTTGGACGGCAAGAGCCATCCGCGCCCAGACCTTTTCCCTGCGGACCAGGGAATTCGTTGACCTCGCAAAACTGAGCGGGATGAAATCCATCAAGATCATCTTCACGGAAATCGCGCCGAACATGATGTCATACCTGTTACTGACATTCATCCTTCAATTCGGTGGCGCGATTCTTACAGCGGCCACACTGGACTTTATTGGATTGGGTCCAACCAACGCGATTTCACTTGGACTGATGATGCAGTATGCGGTCTTGTGGGGCGCGCTTCAATTTGGGACCTGGTGGTGGTTTGTCCCACCAGGACTGGCTATTACTTCCATTGTCGGAGCGTTGTACAGCATGAACGTTGGTCTGGACGAAGTCTTCAATCCCAAACTCAGGGAGATGTAAGCGATGAGTTTGAAAGTTGAGAATTTAACGATTTATTATCAGACCCTGAGAGGCGATGTCCGCGCGCTTGAAAACGCTACGTTCAATATCGAGGGTGGAGAGATCATGGGGTTGGCGGGCGAATCAGGCTGTGGCAAGACCACCCTAGGCCATAGCCTGATTTCACTGGCTCCGCCGATGAAATACGTTGGCGGTCGCGTAACGCTCGGCGGTGTAGAACTGCCCATCTGGGATACGGAAAAAATGAATGAGTTTAGATTTAAAGATATTTCCATCATCCCTCAATATGCCATGAACGCCATGAATCCGATCCGCAAGATCGGCAAAATGACCGAGGAGTTGCTGCGAGCAAGAAAAGTGGATTTCAGGGCTCTCCTGCCTGAACTGAAACGTCGCCTCGACCTGGTCAAACTGCCACATGAAGTGCTGGACATGTATCCAATCGAACTCTCCGGTGGTATGAAACAGAGAATGGTCATGGTACTCTCTACGTTGCTTGACCCGATCCTGCTCATCGCTGACGAGATCACCTCTGCCCTGGACGTGGCCAGCCAGAAGGCTGTCGCTGAGATGCTGGTCGAATTCCGCGACGAGGGTTGCTGTAAAAGCGCCATCGTCATCACGCATGACATCTCGATCCTGTATCAGATTGCTGACAGCATCCTGATCATGTACGCGGGGCAACTGGCCGAGAAAGCCTCCACCGAGACGATCATCCACTCCCCTCGCCACCCATATACTAAAATGTTGATTTCCTCCCTGCCGGAGATCGGCGCGAAATATTCTGAAAAACAATTGGCCGGCATTCCCGGGAAGCCTCCGCTGCTGCTCGATCCTCCAACGGGCTGCCGTTTCCGGGATCGCTGTCCCATTGCATTCGAAAAATGTACGGAAGTTCCTCCTTTCGTTGAAATCGAGAAGAATCACTTTGTTGCCTGCTGGAAGGAGACTGGAAACGATGCTTAAACTCGACCGGGTCACGAAAATCTATCGCGTCGGGACCTTCGGCGGGAAGGAACTCCATGCAGTCAGCGATGTCAGTTTTGAGATCAAAGATGGGGAAGTTGTTTCTTTGATCGGTGAAAGCGGCAGCGGGAAAAGCACCATCGGCAAGATGATCCTGGGCCTCATCTCCATATCTTCAGGGGCCATTTCACTCGTTGGCAAGGATGTTTCCGCTCTCAAGGGAGACGCACTCAAAGAGTATTATCGCTTGGTTCAGGGAGTCTTCCAGGATCCGTTCAGTACCTATAATCCAATTTTCAAGGCTGACCGCATCTTCCAGATCATCCACGACGAATTCTATCCTGATGTCGACGCACAGATATGGAATGCAAAGGTGGACAAAGCGCTGAAAGATGTTGGCTTGAACCCGGAACACGTCCTGAACAAGTTCCCCCACCAACTTAGTGGTGGACAACTCCAGCGCTTCCTCATCGCCCGCGCCCTTTTGCTGGACATCAAATTCTTGGTGGCGGACGAGATTATCAGCATGTTGGACGCATCCACCCGTATCGATGTCCTCAACTTGCTAGCCGAACTTAAGAAGCGCGGCCTCTCCATTCTATTCATCACACATGATCTCTCCCTCGCGAACTACATCAGCGAGCGCGCCATCATCCTTTACCGTGGCTGTGTTGTTGAAATGGGCGTCACCGAAAAAATCTTCAACGATCCGCGTCATCCTTATACTCAAATGCTTATGGCCTCTGTTCCTCGCCTCGACCAAAAATGGGACGAACAGGTTAACGTGGAAAGCATGGAAGCTCCAACCGGTACTACTAGCGGCTGCCTGTATTACGACCGCTGTCCGCTCGCATTTGAACAGTGCAAACAGCGTCCCACTCCCGTTGAGATTGAGGCCGATCATTCCGTTGCATGCTGGAAGGTAACCGAAAAGCGCGCGCAATGAGGGAAAACGTTTGCAATGGAGGCGGGGGCACTCCACCTCAATTGCCAAGCCCGTAGGAGCAAATATGCTTTACGGCTATGACGATAACGAACGCCGCGTGAATAGTGTTATGCGGTTTGATATCTCCTGCTTTGGATCAGCTATAATCCGGGGTTAAGTTGCAGATTAAACAGATGACCGAACAATCTTTTGTCCTTGGGGTGAATTACTGGCCGCGTCGCAAAGCTATGTACTGGTGGAGCCAATTCGATGCGGGCGAAATCCGCGATGAATTTGCCCTGATAGCTTCGTTGGGCTTGCAGACCGTGCGTCTCTTTTTGCTATGGGACGACTTTCAACCCACGCCGGATACAGTAGACAAAACCTGCCTGCAAAACCTTGGAACAGTATGCGACATCGCTGCTGATAACGGGTTGAAGCTGAACGTGACCTTCTTCACCGGTCATATGAGCGGCCCCAACTGGTCGCCACGCTGGTTGTTGGGCGGACCGCGTCCGGGCAAGCAGCAGGGTCGACTGAGACAGGTTGTCAGTGGTGGGCGACCCACCCGCAAAGGATACCGAAACTTCTTTCACGATCCCGTTGCCCTGGTCGCCGAGAAACTGCAATTGCAGACTGTGGTAGGCGCCTACAAAGACCACCCGGCCATCTGGTTATGGAACCTGGGCAATGAGCCCGATTTGTTCGACTGGCCGCACAACCCGGAGGCCGGTCGCCAGTGGGTGAAAGAGATGGTCGCCCAGATACGTGAGATTGACCTAGATCATCCGATCAATTGCGGCCTGCACACCGCCAGCCTGCTCCAGAACAACAATCTGCGCATCGATCAGGTGTTCAGCGAGACCGACGTGGCCGTCATGCATGCTTATCCAATGTACTCGTTTGTGGCTCGCAACCCGCTCGATCCTGATTTTGCCCCCTTCACTTGCGTGCTCACTGCAGCGTTGTGTGGCAAACCGGTATTGATGGAGGAATTCGGCGGCTGCACCACCGCACCCGGCCAGCCTTCCCAAACATGGGAATGGTGCGCCTATGGCCAGCAACGTTCTCAATTTATGGCTTCTGAAGAAGACTTTGCTGAATACCTGCGCCAGTGCCTGCCGCGTCTCGTCGAAGTCGGGACGCAGGGCGCGTTGATCTGGTGCTTTGCCGATTATAGCCGGGAACTATGGCACCGCCCGCCCTGTGACCAGTCTCGTCACGAGCGTTTTTTCGGGTTGGTACGCCCGGACGGGTCATTGAAACCCCACGCTCAAGTATTGAAAGACTTTGCAGCAACACGCCCAACCGTTCGGCCTATCCCGGAATTTGCCCGCCTGTCGGTCAGTGCAGACGAGTTCTACGATACAGCCACCCATCCCTATGTTCACTTGCCCGGTTTATACGAAACTTACCTTGCAAGAAAAGGGAACTGAAAACATTATCTGGAGGACCTCATGCGTTTCGGCCATTTTGATGACCAACACCGCGAATATGTAATTGAACGCCCTGACACTCCCCTACCCTGGATCAATTATCTGGGGAACGAAGCCTACTTTGGAATTATCTCCAACACTGCAGGCGGGTATTCTTTTTATAAAGATGCTCGCTTGCGACGCCTGACCCGTTACCGCTACAACAATGCTCCGCTGGACATGGGCGGGCGCTACATCTACCTGCGGGATGACGATCCGCACCTTAGCGGATCCTTCGACACGCTCAGGACGACGCCTCGAACCTGGTCGCCGTCATGGATGCCGGTCCGCCGCTCGCTGGATTCCTACGAATGCCGCCATGGGATGGGCTACACCACCATCAAATCCGAATTGGCTGGGATCGAATCCCAAACCCGCTATTTTATCCCGCTTGGCGACAACCTCGAAATCTGGGAGCTGACCCTCACCAACCGCCGCAGCGAAACCGCAGACTTATCCGTCTTTTCCGCCGTCGAGTTTGCCCTGTGGGATGCCAATGACGACGCCACCAATTTCCAGCGCAATTATTCGGTTGGGGAAGTAGAGGTCGATTGCTCATCTTCCGCCGGGGGTGAGGGCGTCATATATCACAAAACTGAATACCGCGAACGCCGCGATCACTTCGCCTACCTGGCTTGTTCCGAACCGCTGGCCGGGTTCGACACCGACCGCGGAGCCTTCCTCGGTCCATACCGGGGCTGGGATGCGCCTCAAGCAGTGGAAGCAGGCCAGTTGTCCGGCTCGATCGCGCACGGCTGGCAGCCCATCGGCGCGCAGCACGTCAAAGTCCGCTTGAAGGCAGGCGAACAGAAAAAAGTCATCTTCATCCTGGGCTATCATGAAAATCCCAAGGATGCCAAGTTCGACCCGCCCGACTCGCAGACTATTAACAAGTGTACAGTCTTGCCGATTATTGCCCGCTACCTGAATGCGGACGAGGTGGAGAAGGCGTTTGTGGCGCTGCGAAAATACTGGGATGGCCTGCTTGGCAAGTTCACGGTGAACACGCCCGACGTGCATACAGACCGTATGGTCAACATCTGGAATGCCTACCAGGTGGTGATTACGTTCAACATGAGCCGCTCGGCATCCTACTTCGAGAGCGGCATCGGACGCGGCATGGGCTTCCGCGATTCGAACCAGGATTTGCTGGGTTTCATGCACCTGATCCCGGAGCGGGCCCGTGAGCGCATTCTGGACCTGGCGGCCACGCAGTTGCCAACAGGCGGCGCATACCACCAATACCAGCCGTTGACCAAACGCGGCAACAATGATGTGGGCGGCAATTTCAACGACGATCCGCTCTGGTTGGTGCTCTCGGTAGCTGCTTATCTGAAAGAGACCGGCGATTGGAGCATCCTGGATGAAGCTGTGCCTTATGATAATGTTCCTGGCACGGAAAAGCCGCTCCATGAGCATTTGCAGCGCTCGATCCAATATACGTTGGATCGCCTTGGCCCGCACCGCTTGCCGCTCATCGGCCGCGCCGACTGGAACGACTGCCTGAACCTGAATTGCTTCTCCGATACGCCTGGACAATCCTTCCAGACCACAACGAATAAAGAAGGCAAAGTTGCCGAATCGGTCTTTATTGCCGGGTTGTTTGTGCTGGCGGCGAAAGAAATGGCCGTGTTGGTTGAAAGTCACCAGTCTAACGTTGAAGGTACACCCCAAACCTTCGATCTGCAACCCTCAACCTTTTACCTGAACGCCGCTTCGGAAATGGAAAAAGTGGTCTGGGCTGCAGGCTGGGACGGCGACTGGTTCCGGCGCGCGTATGATGACTTCGGTCATGTGCTTGGGTCGAAGGAAAACGACGAAGGGCGCATCTTCATCGAGCCGCAAGGGATATGCGTGATGGCTGGCCTGGGTATGGAGGATGGCCGCGCCGAAAAGGCGTTGAACTCAGTGGCCGAGCATCTGGCCACACCGCACGGTATAGTCCTGCACCAGCCTGGTTTCACGAGATATTATCTGCACCTGGGCGAAATCTCAACATATCCCGCTGGTTACAAAGAGAACGCGGGGATTTTCTGTCACACCAACCCCTGGATCATGATTGCCGAAACGATGATCGGGCGTGGCGACAAGGCGCTCGATTATTACCTGCGTATCAATCCATCAGCACGCGAAGAACTGAGCGATGTACATCGTTGCGAGCCATATGTCTACGCCCAGATGATTGCGGGCAAAGACGCGCCTGCCCATGGTGAGGCCAAAAACTCCTGGCTGACGGGCACCGCCGCCTGGAACTACGTTGCCATTACCCAGTGGATCTTAGGAATCCAGCCCACATACGATGGGCTACAGGTTGCGCCGGTTATCCCATCCGCTTGGGACGGCTTCGAAGCGGTGCGCAATTACCGGGGAGTCCGATACGAGATCAAGGTCGAGCGGCGCGGACCGGGTAATAGCATTCAATTGGAAGTAGATGGCCTTCCCATTGCTGGAACCGTTGTTCCCTTCCCCCCGCAGGGGACAAAACAAGTTGGTGTTCTTGTAATAGTGAAATAAATCCGCTTGGGTATAGAAGGAAATCTTATGCGCCGTGCAATTGCTGTTCTTTTGGTGATTGTTTTTTGGCTTTCGGCTTGCGGTCAGGTGGTTTCTCCCCCCGCTCCACTGACTACAACGGCCATTCCAACCCCTCTCGCTGTCGATTCCAGCCAGCCGGTCTCAGAACGAGTCGATGCTTTGTTGGGACAGATGACGTTAGATGAGAAGATCGGTCAGATGACGCAAGTCGAAGAAAACAGCATCCGGCCGGGAGACATCACCCACTATTTCATCGGCTCGATTTTGAGCGGTGGAGGCGGCAGCCTATCTGCGAACTCGGCAAAATCCTGGGCCAGGACGATCGAAGGGTTCCAGCAAGAAGCTTTGGTAACTCGATTGAGCATCCCGATCATCTATGGCGTGGACGCGATCCACGGTCACGCAAGTTTATACGGCGCGACGGTTTTTCCACAGCAAATCGGCCTGGGCGCTGCCCGGAATGCTGACCTGGTCCGCCAAATCGGAGGGGCAACTGCCGAGGAGATGCTGGCAACGGGTATCCCCTGGAATTTTGGCCCGGTCATCGCTGTCCCGCAGGATATCCGTTGGGGCCGGACATATGAGTCCTACGGAGAAGATACCGATTTGGTAAGTGAATTGGGGAATGCCTACATCCAGGGATTACAATCCCTGCCCGATGGATATACTCCCGCTCCAGGTCAGGACCTGTACCTGCTGGCTACACCCAAACATTTTCTTGGCGATGGCGGCACAACCTTTGGCACTTCGACCCAGATTATCTATAAACCATACTTGCTCGATCAGGGCGACATGCGTTTTGATGAAACCGCTATCCGAAGCTTATTTCTGCCGCCCTACCGGACCGCCGTGGACAGCGGAGCAAAGAGCGTGATGATTTCTTTCAGCAGTTGGAACGGGACCAAGATGCACGCCCAGAAATACTGGATTACCGATGTGCTCAAGGGCGAACTCGGTTTCCAGGGCTTCGTCGTTTCCGACTGGGGTGGCATGGACCAGATTAGCGATGACTACTATGCTTCGATCGTTACGGGCATCAATGCTGGCATAGACATGAACATGGTCCCCTACGATTACATCCGCTTCATTGATGCAATGAAACAGGCTGTCCAGGAGGGCGATATCCCCGAAGAACGCGTTGACGATGCCGTGCGTCGCATTCTGACGGTCAAGTTTGAACTTGGTTTGTTCGATCATCCGTACGCCGACCCAGCTTTGCTCGATGCTGTTGGCTCGGACGCGCACCGCGCACTGGCACGCCAGGCCGTGCGTGAGTCGTTAGTCCTGTTGAAGAATGACAATTCCACTCTCCCAGCAGCAAAGGATACACCCTTGATTTACGTTGCCGGGCAGGGGGCGGATGATATTGGGATGCAGTGCGGAGGTTGGACTACTGAGTGGCAGGGCAAGTCTGGGGATATCCAGCCCGGCACGACCATCCTGCAGGGTATTCAGGCGGCAGTCTCGAAGAATGCAAAGGTGGAATATAATGTCCGCGGTGAGTTCGATAGGATGGCAGATATTGGTATTATTGTGGTCGGTGAGCAGCCTTATGCCGAAGGGGTAGGTGATGCAGCCGGCCTGAGTCTCTCGCAAGCAGACGTACAAGCCATTACAAACCTGCGCGCCCATAGCCAGAAGCTGGTTGTCATCATTCTCTCCGGACGGCCGCTCGTCATCACCGGGCAGTTCAAGATGGTAGATGCCTGGGTAGCAGCCTGGCTCCCCGGCACGGAAGGCGCGGGAGTGACCGATGTTCTATTTGGCGATTATCCTTTTACCGGGAAACTTCCCTATACATGGCCGCGGACCAACGAGCAGTTGCCTGTCAACAAAAACAACGCAGCCAAGCTGAATGGTTGTGACGCCCCGCTGTTCCCCTACGGTTACGGGTTGGGCGAGGCTGGCAGCCAACCCATCGAATGGCTGGACTGTCCGTAAAATCTAATTACGAACAAGACCCTATCTGAAAAATAAGCTCACGCAGGAG
Organism: uncultured Anaerolineaceae bacterium; assembly: GCA_964560935.1. Lineage (GTDB taxonomy): Bacteria > Chloroflexota > Anaerolineae > Anaerolineales > Villigracilaceae > JAABUE01. The sequence continues at coordinate 14,488 of CAZLOC010000004.1, forward strand.
CGCTTCGCCAGAGAATCCGACGAGAGCAATTTTCGGATATATATTTAAGGAGCATCATCTTGAGTGACAAAAAAATTGTGTTCCCGAAAGATTTTGTCTGGGGGGCAGCCACTGCATCCTATCAAATCGAAGGCGCATGGGACGAAGATGGCAAAGGCGAAAGCATCTGGGACCGTTTCAGCCACACGCCAGGAAAAGTGGATAATGGCGATACGGGCGATATAGCTTGCGACCACTATCATCGCTGGCAGGACGATTTGGCCCTGATGAGAGAAATGGGGCTGAACGCCTACCGTTTCTCGGTAGCGTGGCCGCGCATTCTCCCCGATGGCCATGGGAAGGTCAACCAGGCCGGGCTTGATTTCTACAGTCGCCTGGTGGATGCATTGCTGGAAGCAGGCATCGAACCATATGTCACCCTTTATCACTGGGATCTGCCGCGGCGCCTGCAAGATGAGGGCGGCTGGCCTGCACGCAAGATCGTGGATGCATTCTCTCAATATACAGAGGTTGTTAGCCGCGAATTGGGAGACAGGGTTAAGAATTGGATCACGCTCAACGAACCATATGTGAGTGCGTTTGTTGCTTATCGGGAAGGGCGCCATGCCCCTGGCCATACCAACTTGCATGAGGCGCTGGCAGCATCCCATCATTTGCTACTGTCGCATGGAATGGCTGTGCCGATCATTCGTACAAATAGCCCTGATGCCAACGTGGGAATTACACTGAATTTGAGTCCACAGGTAGCCGCATCCCCAAGTGTCGCAGACCGGGCACAGGCTACTTGGATGGACGGATACATCAACCGCTGGTTCCTTGATCCGTTGGTTGGCCGGGCATATCCGCAGGATATGGTCAATGGGTTTGGCGATGCAATGGAATTCGTTCAAGTCGGGGACTCGGAAACTATTTCTGCGCCCATTGACTTTTTGGGAGTTAATTATTACACACGTGGTATTGCCCGCTCCTCCCAGGTTAGTGAAGAGGAGAATGCCCCACGCACAGTATTTCCTAATGACGAATTTACAGAAATGGGTTGGGAAGTCTACCCCGACGGCATGTACCAGATACTTGGGCGTTTGCATTTCGACTACAATTTTCCTGCCATTTACATTACCGAGAACGGCGTGGCTTTCAAAGATCAGGTCAGCCCAGAAGGGCAAGTGGATGACCCGGCACGCCTGAGTTATATCAAGCGCCACCTGGAAAAAGTGAATCAAGCCATCGCCATCGGTGCTCCCGTCAAAGGATATTTTGCCTGGTCCTTGCTCGATAATTTCGAGTGGGCGTATGGCTACACCAAACGGTTCGGTCTGATCTATGTAGACTATGAGACAAAGCAGCGCATCCCGAAATCCAGTGCAAAGTGGTACGGGCAGGTGATCCGAGCCAACGCCATCGATTAAGCGTAATGCAACATTTATGATGCGATAGCATGACAGATCGACATAATTGGCGTATCACACAAGAGGATTCCCATGCAATACGGACATTTCGACGACAATGCAAAAGAGTACGTCATCACCCGCCCCGATACGCCGGGTTCGTGGAGCAACTATCTTGGCTCTACAGAGTACGGGGCGATCATCACCAACAATGCGGGTGGCTACGGCTTTTTTCAGTCGGGCGCGCGCGGACGCTTCCTGCGATTGCGTTTCAACAGTGTCCCGCTCGATCAACCTGGCCGCTACTTCTACCTGCGAGACAACGCCAGCGGCGACTACTGGTCGGCCTCCTGGCAGCCCATGGGCAAGCCGCTCGACCAATACCAGTCCATCTGCCGCCACGGCACGGCCTATACGGTCATTGAATCGCGCTATGCAGGTATCGCCACCGAGGCCACCTACTTTGTCCCGCTTGGCCAGACCTTCGAATACTGGCGGTTGAAAGTTACCAATGAGAGCGACCATCCCCGTGCGCTATCCCTGTTTTCCTTCTGTGAATTTACAAATCAATGGGATACCTTTCAAGACTCGGTCAACCTGCAATACTCACTCTTCATCATACGCGGCGAGTTGACGGAAGACAATCTGTTGCGGCTCGCCATCCAGGATAATTTGACATCCGAAACCGAGGGTTTCTTCCTTCACGATATTGCGCGTCATACCTGGATGGGTCTGTCTGGTTCCGTTATAAATGGTTTTGATACCAGCCGAGAATCTTTCTTAGGCCCTTACCGTGGCTATCACAACCCGCTGGCCGTCGAGCAGGGGCAATGCACGAACAGCACTGTTTACGGTGACAATGCCTGTGGCAGTCTACAAATTGGCCTCACCCTCCAACCCGGCGAGAGCCGCGAGATACTGGTCATGCTCGGCATTGGCGATGCGCGCACTGTTGGCAAACGGATCTTCACCGAATTCGGCTCGCTCGAACGAGCCGAATTGGAACTACAAAAATTGAAATCCCACTGGCATGATAGGCTTGGCAGTCTAGTTGTCGAAACGCCTGACGAGGAGTTCAATCATACGGTCAATGTCTGGGGCCTGTACAACAGCCTGATTACCTTCGCCTGGTCACGCGCCGCCAGCCTGGTTTACAACGGCGAACGCGACGGACTGGGCTTCCGCGACTCGGTCCAGGATCTCCTCGGCGTGGTGGCCGCCATCCCTGATGAGGCGCGCCAGCGTCTGGAATTGATGTTGACAGGACAAGTCTCCAACGGCGGTGCGATGCCTGTCATCAAGCCGTTCGAGCACCAACCAGGCCACGAGACTCTGCCCGCCGATGAGGAATATCGCTCTGACGATTGTTTGTGGTTCTTCAACGCCGTCCCTGCCTATGTCAACGAGACGGGTGACTTCGATTTCTATAACAAGGTTCTGCCCTACGCCGATCATGGTGAAGCGACCATCTTCGGTCACCTGCGGCGTGCGCTTGAATTCAACCTGGAGCGCACCGGGGCACACGGCCTGCCCTGCGGGCTATCCGCGGACTGGAATGATTGCCTGAAACTCGGCTACTATGGCGAGAGTCTGTTCGTCGCCTTCCAGGTACGGCTGGGGCTGACTGTTTATGCCGAAATCGCCGATCGATTGGGCCACCCCGAAGAATCTACCTGGGCGCTCGGGGAGCGTGAGAAATTGGATGCCAATATTCAAGCCCATACCTGGGATGGCGATTGGTTCATCTGGGCTATTGGCGACGAAGGCACGGTTTATGGCACGAAAGAATACGAGGAAGGGCAAGTCTATCTGAATACGCAGGTCTGGTCGGTGCTCAGTGGGGCGGCCACGCCCGAACAGGCCACACGCTGCATGGAAACTGTCCATAAGCAGCTTGCCACACCTTACGGATTGATGCTCTCTGCCCCACCCTTTGTCAAGACATCAATTGATGTTATGCGTGCAGTCGTCTTCAACCCTGGCATCAAAGAGAATGCCGGTATCTTCAACCACACGCAAGGCTGGGGCGTGATGGCCGAGTGTATGCTGGGGGACGGCGATCGCGCCTACGAATATTACCGTGCCGCCATGCCGGCTGCCTATAATACCCGTGCTGAGATCCGCCAGTGCGAACCGTACGTTCAGTCGCAGACCACTTACTCCACCTTCTCCCCCCGCCCGGGCAACTCCCGCACATCCTGGCTGACGGGCGCAGCGGCGTGGAGCTACTTCAGCGCGACACAGTACATTTTGGGCATTCGCCCTGAACTGGACGGTTTGCGGGTCGACCCGTGTATCCCATCAGCATGGGCAGGCTTTTCGGCGACGCGCAGGTTCAGGTCCCGCACGTACCGGATCGTTGTCCATAACCCAGAGGGCGTGTGCAGGGGCGTTGTCAAAATGACCGTGGACGGGAAAGATGTTCCCGGGAACTTAATCCCGGCGGATTTGCCCGGCGACGAGCATCGGGTTGATGTCTGGCTGGGGAAATAGTATGGACGAGGCCTGGCTGCAAATCCATAGTTACGAGGGCGAGGGATTCCAACCGCTGGTGGCGTTCAACGGCTGGCGGGTGGCGATCCTGAACTACCTGGACGACATCCACCCGGAACGCAACAATACGATGGAGCGCCATACCGAAACGGACGAGGTTTTTGTGTTGACCAAGGGAAAGGGGGTTTTGATTATTGGAGGCAATGGCTCGCAGGTGGATGCGATTCATTCGCAGACATTGGAAATTGGCAAAATCTGCAACGTCCGACGCAATACCTGGCATACGATTTTGCTCAGCCGGGATGCATCGGTGCTGATCGTGGAAGAGCGGGATACGGGGGAGCCAAACTCGGAATATACTTCGCTCTCGGCAGAATCCTGTCGCCAAATCATGAAAAGCCCAAAGTGGGAAGATCACTTAGCCCAACCTCCAAACCAAATCCGCTTTAACCCTCATCCTGCCGTCGGCAAACCGGGTGAATATCCTAAGAACCAGTGTAGAAACAATTTCCGTTTTTTGCTTTTGACTACAAAGCCGATGGTCGAGTGAGACGTCGTTCTTTGGCGTCTGTATCGAGACCAAAAGGCCAAATCTGGTTGGAAATGCTGGACTCTTTCGTCGCTACTCAGCCAGCGGTTACTCAACAAACTCGAACTAGCGAACTTGAAGTATTGATTGAAAAACCTTGACTCTTGTGAAAAAAGATACTATACTTAGGATAGTCAAGTGAAACAATAGACTTTATCGACTATGAGACTTTCCAAACGCGGTGAATATGGCCTGCGGGCCATGATCAACCTGGCCTACGCCCAGAATCAATCCCCTGGCGAGATGATGCAAATTAAAGACATCTCAACGCAGGAGAAAATTCCGGCTAAATACTTGGAGCAGATTTTATTAGCGCTCAAGAACGCCGGACTGCTACAAAGTCGCATGGGCATTGGCGGCGGCTACTACCTGGCGCGCCAACCGAAAGACATCAACCTGGGGCAGATCTTCCGCGTGCTGGATGGGCCGCTGGCACCTGTCCGCTGCGTGAGCCACATGGCCTACGAACCTTGCAGCTGCCCCGACGAACGCACCTGCGGACTGCGCATGGTGATGGGCGATGTACGTAATGCCATCGCCGATATTCTTGATAACACAACACTGGCTGATGTAACCGAACGCGTCGAAGCGGCGCGCGCCTTACTGGAAAACTGAGGCTTTGGATCGTGGCGAGTGGTTTCGCCTCGATAAAAACGGAAGTAAAAGTATATTATTACTATAGACTTTATAGGCGGCTCGGTAAGCTGGAGGCAAATATGAAAAAACTGTTTCGCTTCCTCGCCGCAATGTTATTGATTGCCTTGATTGTCACTGCCTGTGGCCTAATCGCCTCTTCTCGTAGTGGAGAACCATTGAAAGGCAACATATCCATCTCTGGCGCATTTGCGCTCTACCCACTTATGACACGCTGGGCGGAAGAGTTCCAAACTCTCAACCCCAATGTGCATTTCGATATCACCAGCGGTGGCGCGGGCAAAGGCATGGAAGATATGCTGGCCGGTAAAGTGGACATCGCTATGCTCTCCCGCCCGGTCACTGCCAGAGAAGAATCACAGGGCGCATATACGCTACCCGTTGCCAAGGACGCGGTTTTCCCACTGGTCAATGCACAGACCCCGGTATTCGATGACTTGCCGGCACAAGGCATAACACAACACACACTGGTCAAAATCTTCATCACCGGTGAAATCAAAACCTGGGGAGAAGTAATCGGCAGGTTGGAAGTCACGGATGAGATCCATGTCTATACCCGCTCCGACATCTGCAGAGCAGCTGCTACCTGGAGCCTGTTCCTGGGCGGTGTGCAAGATGACCTGCTCGGCAAAGGCAAATTTGGCGATCCCGGCATGGTGCAGGCCGTCCAGAAGGATGCGCTGGGCATTGGCTACAACAACCTGATCTATGCCTACGGGCTCGGTGACGTGGCCCCGCAAGGGACAGTTACCCTGCCCATTGACTTGAACGAGAACAAGCAATCAGATCCGGACGAAATCCTGGATACCCGGCAAAAGGCCACGGCGGCGGTCGCTTCGGGACTGTATCCTGCTCCCCCCTCCCGGCTCTTGTACCTGGTCACAAATGGAAAACCGGATGGCTTGGTACAAGCGTTCCTTCTGTGGATCCTGACAGATGGTCAGGCGCAAGTGGAGCGTTTGGGTTACGTGCAACTGGCAAATGTCCAATTAGAAGCCTCACTTCAGAAGATACGGTGATCAAAAATCACCGTATTACAAATCTTCAATCTGAACAAAAAGGAGAAAATACCATGTTCAAAACCCTTCGATTGACCCTGGCGATTATGATGGCAATCGCCCTGCTGCTCCAAGCCTGCAGCCCAAAGCCGGCTGATTCGCAGTCGGATGAATTGCAAGGCAACATTTCCATTTCCGGAGCCTTTGCGCTCTACCCGATGATGACGCGTTGGGCAGAAGAATTCCAGAGGCTTCACCCCAAAGTTACCTTTGATATTTCAGCGGGCGGCGCGGGCAAAGGCATGACCGATGCCGTAAGCGGCGCGGTGGATATTGGCATGGTCTCACGCGGAATCAAGCCTGAAGAAGAAGCTCAGGGCGCGTATGGTGTGGCAGTCACCAAGGATGCTGTTTTCCCGGTGGTGAATGCCAAAAACCCGGTTGCTGCTGAGATCTTGGCGCAGGGTATCAGCCAGGAAAACTTCATCAAAATCTACATTACTGGCGAAATTACCACCTGGGGACAGGTGGTTGGCAAGCCCGAAATCACCGATGAGATTCACGTCTACACCCGCTCTGATGCCGCTGGTGCGCCCGAAATGTGGGCAAAGTTTACGGGTGATAAGACGCAGGAAGACCTGCTCGGTATTGGCGTAAACGCAGACCCTGGTTTGCTCGAAGCCGTTTTGAAAGACCCACTTGGTATTGGTTATAACAACCTGGGTTATGCTTTCGAGTTGGCCTCCGGCAATCCGGTTGCAGGCGTACTCATCGCCCCGATTGACTTGAACAACGATGGCAAGGCTGACGATGACGAACGGATTGAAACCATGCCCGAAGCCATCCAGGCGGTTGCGACTGGCAAATATCCTTCGCCTCCGGCGCGCCCGCTGAATGTTGTGACAAAAGACAAGCCGACTGGCGTCGTGCAGACTTTCATCCTGTGGATTTTGACCGACGGTCAGGCCTTTGTGGGTGAGGGAGGGTATGTGCAGTTGACCCCGGAACAATTGGCTGAATCGCTCGAAAAAGTGAAATAGCCCCAGCGGTTTATCACAGAGAACAACAGAGTCTTTGATAAAACCAAAGATAGCTGTGTTCTCTGTGACATATTTACCTGGACAGCCCATGACAAACTCTTCAAATCTCGCCTCACGACAAAAGCAGGAAAAGACTACCCGGCGGACGATTTTTATCATTTCGCTCCTGCCGCTGACGCTTATTATCGCCGTGACGGTGGCGCTAGTGGTGCGTTCCTGGCCCATTCTGGAGCAATATTCGCTTTGGGAATTGCTTTCCGGTACGGTCTGGAAGCCGATGAGAGGCCAGTTTGGATTTTGGCCCTTCATTGCCGGCACATTTTGGGTGACGGCGGTGGGCGTGATTTTGGCGGTGCCGCCCTGCCTGTTGACCGCACTCTATCTGGCGGAATATGCCCGCGCCACCACGCGCGTCATCATCAAGCCTTTGCTGGATGTGCTTGCCGCCATCCCATCGGTGGTGTACGGTGTGTGGGGCGTGATTGTGATTGTGCCATTTGTGGGCGACGTTTTGCGCCCCGCGCTTTCGGAGTGGCTCGGTTTTATTCCGCTGTTTGCATCCAACCAGCCTACCGGCTATAGCATCCTTTCGGGAGGCATCGTGCTGGCGGTGATGATCTCGCCCTTCATCATCGCCGTCACCTACGAAGTGCTGATGACCGCCCCGCAAGATTGGCGGCTGGGCTCCCTTGGATTGGGCGCGACTCGCTGGCAAACCATCCGCTATATCATTTTCCGTCAAACTTTGCCGGGTATGATTGCAGGCATTGTGCTTGGAACATCGCGCGCCTTCGGCGAAACAATGGCGGTGATGATGGTTGTCGGGAACGTCGCGCAGGTTCCGAGGTCCGTGTTTGATGCGGCCTATCCGCTCCCGGCGCTGATTGCCAACAACTACGGCGAGATGATGTCCATTCCGCTCTACGACGCTGCCCTGCTCGGCGCGGCGCTCATTTTGTTAGTCATTGTGCTGATTTTCAACCTCGCATCCACACTGGTCTTACAGCGCTTGTTAGGGAGGAACTGGGTATGAAATTCCGCTGGCAACGCCGACACGTTGGCGAACTTATCGCCAGAATTTTGATGTATTTTTCCTTTGTGATCGTGGCAGGCAGTCTCGCCCTGATTTTATGGACGGTACTCTCCAAAGGTTTGCCCGCTCTCACTTGGGATATGGTCTCGCAAACGCCCAAAGGCGGCTTTTATCTCGGCAAAGAAGGTGGCATTCTCAACGCCATCATCGGCTCGCTCTATATGGCGGGCGGCGGCACGCTGGTTGCGCTGCTCTTCAGCCTGCCTCTCGCCCTCTACCTCGAAACCTATCTCGGCGAATCGCGCTGGGGATATTGGGTACGCCTTTCGTTGGATGTTCTCTGGGGCATTCCCTCCATTGTCTACGGCGCGTTTGGCTTCACCATCATGCTCGCGCTAGGGATGCGCGCCTCGCTACTCGGCGGCATCATCGTTCTGTCGCTCTTGGAATTGCCAATTATGACCCGCGCCATGGATGAAGTCATCCGCCGAATGCCGCGCGACCTCGAACAAGCCGCCCTCGCGCTTGGCTCCACCAAATTGGAAGTCGCCATCCGCGTTGTCATCCGCCAGATGATGCCAGGCATTGTCAGCGCCATTTTGCTGGCATTCGGGCGCGGGATTGGGGATGCCGCTTCCGTTTTATTTACAGCAGGCTACACGGATAGGATTCCCACTTCGCTGATGAGTCCCGCCGCATCTCTACCCTTAGCCGTGTTCTTCCAATTAGGCACTCCCTTCCCCGAAGTGCAGCAACGCGCCTACGCCTCGGCCTTGATTCTGACCATCATCGTGCTGGTCATCAGCCTCGGCTCGCGCTGGATCTCGGCGCGGGTGGGCAAATATTCGGTGAAATAAAGGACTTAACAATGGATGCACACATTCAGGTAAAACATCTCGATGCCTTTTACGACCATCAGCAAGCGCTCAAAGACATCAATATCGAAATCCCCAAAAAACAAATTACCGTTATCATGGGGCCTTCGGGCTGTGGCAAAACCACCCTGCTCAAGACCCTCAACCGCTTCCTTGAATTGACCGAAGGGACGCGTATCAGCGGCGAAGTGTTGGTGGACGGGCAGGATATTTACGAGCGTGATATAGATGTGACCGAAGTCCGCAAGCGAGTGGGCTTGCTGGCGCAGCGCCCCTCGCCCCTGCCCATGTCTATCTATGAGAACGTAGCTTATGGGATGAATATCCATCGCATGAAAAAGGGTAAGCATGAATACAAAGCCGCTGTTCAGCATTACCTTGAACTGGCTGGGCTGTGGGACGAGGTGCACAAACGCCTGCACGACCCCGCCACGGGACTGTCCCTCGGCCAGCAGCAGCGCCTGTGCCTGGCGCGTGGCCTGGCGGTGGAACCAGAAATCATCCTGGGCGATGAACCGACCTCGGCGCTCGACCCGATCTCATCGCAGAACATCGAAAAACGTCTGCTCGACTTGAAAGAGCAATACACCACGGTCATTGTGACGCATACGCTGCGACAGGCCAAGCGTCTAGCCGATTATGTCATCTTCATGTATCTGGGCGAAGTGGTAGAGTCTGGCCCGGCTCAGGAAGTCTTCGAGAATCCAAAGGAAGCGCGTACGCGGGCGTATTTGGAAGGGCAGTTTTAATTGCAAGCAATGATTTAGACGCAGCAAGAACCGTTGAGGCCAGAGGAATTTCTCTTCCGACAGGGATCTCCCTCAACTTTTTTTCTAAAATCGTCAGTCGTGTTTATTACAAATGACACGATTGACTTTACATTTCCCGTGTTATACAATGATTTTGTGATGTGATATTTATCACAAACCCGTCTAAGTTCGCGCCAAAGGACGGTATCTGGGAGCATCTTGGAACGCCATCTCAGCTTTTGTGATCGTTAAAGGTCACTGAGGAGGGCCTATGCAACGTGCTTCCATCGCGAGTGTATGTCCGTATTGTGGGGTCGGATGTGGTTTATATATCGCCACTGAAGCGGGCAAAATCACCGGCCTGGATTATATGACTGAGCATCCTGTTAATGAGGGGGCCTTATGTCCAAAGGGAAATGCCAGCCTGGATATCGTCTATCACCACGACAGATTGCTCTATCCCATGCAGCGGGTGGACAACCAACTTGAACGCGTCACATGGACTGAGGGGCTGAACACCGTTGCTGCGAACCTTAACCGTATCCAGGCCGATTTTGGGCCAGATGCATTGGGTTTCCTGGCCTCGGCCAAAGCCACCAACGAGGAGAATTATCTCTTCCAGAAGCTGGCGCGCATGCTGGGGACCAATAACATCGACCATTGCGCCCGTCTCTGACACAGCCCCACAGTGGCCGGTCTGGCCGCTACTCTGGGCTCGGGCGCGATGACCAACCCCATCGTCGATCTGGCCAATGCCGACTGCATCTTTGCAATTGGCTCGAACTTTGCTGAAAACCACCCCATCGTTTCGCGCTGGGCCCTGGATGCGAAGCAGCGTGGCGCGACCCTGATCGTGGCCGACCCGCGCTTCACGCCCACTGCCTGGTCTGCGGACCTCTTCCTGCCGCTCCTGCCCGGCACCGACACATCCCTCATCAACGCCATGATGAACGTGATCATTGCAGAGGGGTTGTGGAATAATGAATTTGTCGAGGCGCGTGTGGAAGGCTTCGACGAACTGTGCGACGTGGTATCGCTCTATCCGCCAGAGCGCGCCGCGAAAATTACCGGTGTCCCGGCGGAAGACATTGTCAAAGCGGCACAGGCTTACGCTACAGCGGATGCCTCGTCTATCGTTTATTGCATGGGCATCACCCAGCACACCTGCGGCACGGAGACGGTCAAGAACCTGGCCAATCTCGCCCTGCTGACCGGTCAGATCGGGCGGCCCGGCACGGGCGTCAATCCCCTTCGGGGACAGGACAACGTGCAGGGCGCCTGCGACATGGGCGCGCTGCCCAACGTTTACCCCGGATACCAGCCGGTGGCCGACGAAGCCAACCGGGCCAGCTTTGCCCGAGCCTGGGGGCTTGCGCCGGAAGATCTATCGCTCAAACCCGGGCTGACCCTGGTCGAAATGACGCATGCAATCGACGAAGGCAAATTGCGCGGCATGGTCATCCTGGGCGAAAACCCCATTGTAGCTGACCCGAATGCCGCGCACGTGGCTGAAGCGTTCAAGAAACTGGACTTCCTGGCCGTGATCGAAATCTTCCCCTCCGAAACAACTGAACTGGCGCATGTGATCTTGCCAGCGGCGTCGTTCGCCGAGAAACGCGGCACCAAGACCGCCACCGACCGCCGTGTGCAGTGGCTGGAACGCGCCGTCGAACCGGTTGGCGAAGCCATGGCCGACTGGAAGATCATCTGTCGCCTGGCGGCGCGCATGGGCTTCGAGAAGGCTTTTACCTACCCGCACGAAGAAGCCATTTTCTATGAGATCCGCGCCATGACGCCCAGCTATGCCGGCCTAAGTCCGGAACGGTTGCAAAATACAATTGGTGGCATCCCCTGGCCGTGCCTGGCAACGGACCATCCCGGCACACCCATCCTGCATACCCAATCCTTCAACCGCCCGGGCGGGAAGGGCAAGATGGCGCCAGTGGAATATATCCCGCCTGCTGAAGCAACCTCGGACGAGTACCCGCTGGTGCTGACCAGTGGACGGGTGGTGCTGCATTACAATGCCGGCGCGATGACGCGCCGCACGCGCGCACTGCAGGAGCGCGAGCCGGAACTGTTCGTGCAGGTCAACCCGCAGACCGCTGAGGTGTACGGGGTAGGGGAGCAGGCCGAGGCGTTCGTCACGACGCGCAGGGGAGAAGCCAGGGCGAAGGTGCGCATTACCCGTCGCATCCCGCCCGGGGTGCTGTTCATGCCCTTCCATTTCCCCGAAATGAACTTCCTGACCAATGACGCGCTCGACCCGACTGCCAAGATCCCCGAATACAAGGTGGCTGCCTGCCGCATCCGGCCTGCCGAGGAAGGAGACGGCCATGCCTAAGGTCTTTTATCTCGACGTGACGCGCTGCACTGGCTGCCGCGCCTGCGAGGTGGCTTGCGAGCGCGAGCATCACGGCCGCTCGAACATGTTCGTGCAGGTGATCGACGAGCGCTACGCCGTGCCGATCAACTGCCGCCATTGCGAGGAAAATCCCTGCATCGAAGTCTGCCCCACGCAGGCCATCCATCGCGAAACGCCCGATATCGTCTCGATTGCGTCGATGAAGTGTATCGGCTGCCAGTTGTGCTCGCTGGCCTGCCCGTTCGGCGCGATCTGGTTCGACAAGTTGAGCAAAGTAGCCCGCAAGTGCGACCGCTGCCTGGCCCGCCTGGAACGCGGCGAGGAACCGGCCTGCGTGACCACCTGCTCGGCGCGGGCGCTGGCTTATGGCGAAATGCACGAGATGATAGCGCTGGCCGAAGAACGCGGTGAACACGCCATCTTCCATCGCTCCAGCGGCGATTTCGGCACGCTGGTGACCATCCCGCGCAGTTGGAACGGAAAAGGAGAGTAACATGCTGCTCGACACCAAGACAACCATCTCTCATGACTTACAGGAGCGCTTGCAGACTCCCTACTTGCGGGTCGACGAGATCTGCGAGGACATGATCATTGCCAGCGCTTCGCCCCAGGACCTTGTGCCTGCTGTCCGTTTTATCCACGATATGCTTGGCGGACGGTTCATCACCTCCGCCGGAGCGGACACGCGCCCGCTGACCGGTATGTACCAGGTGACGCAGTTGTTCGCGCTGGATGCTGATAAGGCTTTCCTGGCGTTGAACGTGGAAATCGACCCGGCGCAGGCCAGCATCCCAAGCATTGTGGATATCATCCCCGGCGCAGGCTGGGCCGAGCGTGAAGTATATGACATGATCGGAGTGGAACCGCTCGGCCATCCCGACCCGCGCCGCCTGGTGCTACCCGACGATTGGCCGGATAACGTTCACCCATTGCGCAAGGATTTCAAGGTGGACGAACGTCCGCCCGCCGCGCCTGAGAATAAGGTGCGCATCAACATCCCGCCCAAGGATGCCAGTGTGCTGCCGATCGGCCCGTTCTTCCCCACACTGGAGGAGCCGGTCTTCATCAACCTGTTCGTGCACGGCGAAGAGATTGTCGGCATGGACTACCGCGGCTTTTACGGGCATCGCGGCGTGGAGAAACTGGCTGACGCAGATTTGACCTACCAGCAGGTGCCCTACATCGCCGAACGCATCTGCGGCATATGAGGGTGCGTTCACAGTACGTGTTACTGTCAAACCATTGAAAAAGCCGCAGGGATCGAAGTCCCTCGCCGCGCCCGTTATATCCGCACCATCCTGCTCGAGTTGGAGCGCATCCATAGCCACCTGCTGTGGGTCGGGCTGGCCTGTCACTTCATCGGGTTCGACACGCTCTTCATGCAGACCTGGCGTATCCGCGAGCCGGTCATGTGGCTGACCGAGTACCTGACCGGAAACCGCAAAACCTACGGCATGAACAAGGTCGGCGGCGTGGCGCGTGACCTGCCGCCTGACTATGTGGAACGCATCCTGCCCGTTGTCGGCAAAATCGAAACCGAAGTGTTGGGAGCAGTGGATGCCATTCTGGGCGATTCTTCCTTGCAGTCGCGCCTGGCCGGGACGGGCATTATCACGCCCGAAGACGCGCGCGCCTTCTGTGTGTTGGGTCCCACCGCGCGCGGCTCTGGCGTGGACATTGATGCGCGCCGCGACCACCCCTTTGCCGCCTACGACGAAGTGGAGTTCGAAGTTTGTGTGGAGCAGGGTTGCGACATCTGGGCGCGTACGCTGGTGCGTATCCGCGAGACGATTGAAGCGATCAAGATAATCCGCCAACTCCTGGATAAAATGCCGGGCGGCCCGGTGATGGCCGAGTTCGACGAAATCCCACCTTACCGGGTGGCTGTCAGTTCGGTGGAAGCGCCGCGCGGCGAAGTCCATCACTACGCTATGACCGGCCCAGACAACCGTCCGTACCGCTGGCGAGTGCGCGCCCCATCCTACAACAATTTGCAAGTCATCCCGTCCATGTTGCGCGGGCAGAAGATCGCCGATGCGCCCATTAGTGTGGGCAGTCTTGACCCGTGTTTCTCCTGCACCGAGCGCATGGCAGTGATCGATAAGGACAGCGGCGCGGTCAAAGTTTACAAACAGCAAGAATTGCTGGATATGTTCAAGAAGTCTAAAGAGTCGAACAGGTCTGACGAGTCTGACATGTCAGACTTGTCAGACCTGTCAGACATGGAGACGGAATCCGATGTTTAGACACACGATTTCCGAACTCAAAGAAGCGCTGGTCTGTCTAAAAGCCGGACAAGTGACGCTGCATTATCCCTTCGAGCCAAGCCTGGTGGAAGATACCTTCCGCGGACGGCCGGTGCTGAACACGCGCAAGTGCATGTGTTGCGGCGCCTGTGCCAACGCCTGCCCGGCGCGCCTGATCACACTGACCGATAGCGACGGCATCCGCGCCTTGCATTTCGAACTGGGGCGCTGCACGTACTGCGGCAATTGCCGCGATGTCTGCCCACAGGAAGCCATCGAGATGTCGACGCAGTTCGAGACTTCTACCGCCAACCCGGAGGATCTGGTCATCCACGCCGAGTTTTACCTGCAGACCTGCCGCGAATGCGGCGCAGTGATCGCTACACAGCGCGAAGTGGACGTGGTGCGCGAAAAGTTGAGCAACAGCCCGGTGCATACAAATTACGCTGGTTATTTCGATCTGTGCATTACCTGTCGCCGCAAACAGGCCATCCATGCCCCGTCCTTGACGCTGGAGGTGGTGCCATGAGCAACACAATCGATAATGCACTCAATTGGTGCTTCAAGAAATCCGTCTGGGTCTATCACGTCAACGCGGGCGGGTGCAACGGCTGTGACATCGAAATCCTGGATGCGCTCACCCCTTATTACGAT
Organism: uncultured Anaerolineaceae bacterium; assembly: GCA_964560935.1. GTDB lineage: Bacteria > Chloroflexota > Anaerolineae > Anaerolineales > Villigracilaceae > JAABUE01. Next base: position 29,569 of record CAZLOC010000004.1, read on the forward strand.
GTGGAACGCTTCGGCATCAAGCTGGTGCATACCCCCCGTCACGCGGATGCACTGCTCGTGGCCGGTCCGGTCACCCGCCAGGTGCGGGAAAGGGTCTTGCGCATTTACGAAGCTACGCCAGATCCCAAACTAGTCGTTGGGGTGGGTTCCTGTGCTATGGGCGGCGGCATCTGGCACAATTCCTATGCCACCCTGGGTGGACTGGGCAACGTGCTGCCGGTCGCCATCTATATCCCCGGCTGCCCGCCTCGCCCGGAAGCGATCCTGTACGGCGTGGCGCAGGCGCTCGGTCTGGTGCCGCAGCAAGTGAAGAAGCAGGAATACCTGGAGGTAACATGAACCTTGCAGATATTTCCCTGGCGGTTCTTTACACCCTGGTCTTCCCCGGCTTCCTGTTCACCGCAGTGGTGGGACTGTTCCTGACCTGGGTGGACCGCAAAGTGACGGCGGTCATCCAGAGCCGCATGGGACCGCCCTGGTTCCAGCCTTTCGCTGACATCGGCAAACTGCTCTCCAAGCGTATGATCATCCCGCGCGGCGTGCGGACAGTCGGTTTCATCGGCGCACCGCTGCTTTCGGTGGCGGGAGCGACTCTGGCCTCCGTGATTGTCTTCCTGGCGCTGTTCGACCCGACTGTCGGCTTCATGGGCGACCTGATCGTGCTGGTCTATCTTTCGATGATGCCCGCCATTGCGCTGATCATTGGCGGGGCCTCGTCACGCAGTCCGTTCGGTGCGATTGGGGCCAGCCGCGAGATGAGCATGGTGCTGGCTTATGAAGTCGGTTTCCTGCTGGCAGTTGTAACGGTCATCATGCAGACCGGTTCGATTCGCTTTGCTGAAATCCTGGCCTATCAAGCCCAGAACGGCGCAGTGCTATGGAGCCTGTCCGGTTTCATTGCTGCGGCGGTTATGATCCTGTGTATGCAAGCCAAGCTGGGATTCCTGCCTTTTGACATCAGCGAGGCTGACACCGAATTGATCGGTGGCCCATTGGCCGAATATTCCGGCGTGGGATTGGCTCTTTTCAAACTCTCACGGGCGATGATGTTCTTCTTCCTGCCCGTTTTCGTCGTGCTGATCTTCACCGGCGCGCCACAACTGAACCTGCTCTCAATCCTGGGTTTTCTAGTGAAGTTGCTGATGGTGCTGGTGCTACTGATCCTGATCAAAATCACGCACGCCCGCCTGCGCCTCGACCAGGCCCTGCGCTTCTTCTGGACGAAGGTTGGTCTGGCAGGCTTGGTCGCTGTGGCATTCGCCCTGCTGGGATTATAGGAAGGAGGTGGACATGCTTGCAATCGCTACCTTTGGCATCCCCATCCTGGGCTCCATATTGACCTTACTTGCAGACCGCATCAACGGTCTGCTACGCAACGTCCTGGCTGTGTTGACGGTTGCGGCGACGCTGGCCTGCGCCCTGCTGCTCATCCCGATCTCGACTGAAGCAAAGACCATCATGCTCGGGCCATCGACCATTCCCGGCTTTGGATTCAACTTCATTGTGGACGGACTGGGCGTGTACGTGGCGATCACGTCTGCACTGATCGGATTGTTGATTGTGGTGTACTCGGTTGGCTACATGCGTGACTATGAACATCTGGGCGAATACTACTTCCTGGTGGTGCTCTTCCTGGGCGCCATGATGGGACTGGTGCTCTCAGCCAACCTGCTACTGATCTACATCTTCTGGGAAATCACCGCCATCTGCTCCTGGCGCTTGATTGGCTTCTTCCGTGACCCGGCCCACCTGCGCAGCGCGGACACGGCCCTGTTGATGACAGTCTTCGGCTCGTTCTTCATGCTGGTCGGTATGGAGATGGTCTGGCACGAAACCGGCACGCTCACCGTCGCCGCCATCCGCGGCCATGCTGTCAGCGACCTGGCGATGTTCTTCATGTTCATCGGCATCCTGGCAAAGTCGGCGCAGGTTCCGCTGCAAATCTGGCTGCCAGCCGCGGGCGTGGCTCCTTCCCCTGTCACTGCCCTGCTGCATGCGGCGGTGCTGGTGGTGATCGGCGTCTTCGCTTTTGCGCGCATCTTCATCGGCGCCTTCAACCTGCCCACCAACTGGCAGACCTACACGTCTATCGTCGCCACGCTGACCATCCTGATCGCGGGCGGCGCGGCACTGGTGGAAAATAACGCCAAACGCATCCTGGCTTATTCCACGCTGGGACAATTGGCTTACGTTTATCTGGGCTTTGCCAGCATGACCACCATCGGCATCGTTGGCGGGCTGGTCTTCCTGCTGGCGCACAGTTTAGCCAAAGCGGGACTGTTCCTGTGCGTGGGCATCATCGAGCACAAGACCCACACTAAGGATATCCGCGAGTTGGGCGGCATGTTCAAAAGCATGCCGGTCACAGCCGTGGCCTTTATTCTGTGTGCGCTGACCATCATTGGCTTCCCGCCCTCGGCTGGTTTCGTTGGCAAGATGATGATCATCATGGGCACGCTGCAAGGCGGCAGGGTCATCTTTGCGGCGCTGGCGGTGCTGGGTGCGCTGCTTAGCCTGGGTTACATACTGCGCCTGTTCAACGCCGTTTTCCTCGGTCAAAACACCCGTTGGAAGGACGTCCGTGAGGGCACGCCTGGCATGGTGCTGACCGTGGTCGCGTTTGCCGTACTCTCCATTTTGGCCGGCCTGGCTGCCACGCCGTTGCTGGATGTTGTCCAGGTGCTGGTCAGCCAGATGACAGGGTGACATTATGAATACACTTCTCTTCTACCCAATCGCTGTGCCCATCCTCGTCGGGTTGGTGTGCTTGTTTACACGGAAGCAGGCCAGAGTGTGGCGTGAAGCGCTGCTTGTCCTCACGACGATAGCCGCTCTGGCGCTGTCCGTCTTCCTGTTCATCCAGCCCGACCTGTCCATCTCCATCCGTTGGCTGCAACTCACGCCGGGGCTGACAATCGGCTTCGACCTGCACACTTCGGCTTTTGCCCGCTTCACGCTCGTTGTCACCGCTGCCTTCAGCCTGTTGGCGGGGCTATACTCGTTGCCCTTCATGCGGGCGCACCCGCGCCACCGTGAATATTACGCCTACTACCTGATGGCGCTGGGCGTGACGAGCGGCGCGGTGCTGTCAGGCAATCTCGTATTACTGCTGTTCTTCTGGGAACTGCACGGCTTCCTGCTCTTCCTGATGGCCGGATTGAATGGCGACTCTGCGCTGCCGGCCTCCACGCGGACGCTGATGATCGCGGGCATCGGCGATCTGACGCTGATGTTGGGCATCGGTCTGCTCTGGACGCAGACCGGCTCACTATCCATCGATGGACTTGCAGCTCAAGCCCTGGTCCCGTCAACCCCGCTACTTGGAGCAGCCTTTATATTGATGGTTTTGGGCGCGTTTGCCAAGGGCGGAGTGATGCCATTGCACACCTGGATCCCGGCGATTTCGACCGAGACGCCCATGACGGTGATGGGCTACTTTACCTCGCTGGACAAGATGCTCGGCTTCTACCTGCTGACGGTGCTGTCGCTGCAAATCTTCGACATCTCCGGCTGGGCGGGCTGGTTCCTGATGACGGTCGGCGCAGTAACGCTGCTGGGCGGCGTGCTGATGGCCGTCATCCAGAAGGATTTTCGCCGCATGTTGGCCTTCCACTCGGTTTCGCAGGTGGGCTACATGCTGGTCGGCATCGGCACGGGTTCGGCGATTGGCGTGATTGGCGGGCTGTTCCACCTATTGAACATGATCATCGTCAAAGGCAGCCTATACCTGTGCGGCGGCTCGGTCCAATACCGCACCGGCAAGACCCAATTCGACGATTTGGGCGGGCTGGCAAAAGCCATGCCGTGGACGTTCGTCTCCACGCTGATCGCCTCGCTGGCGATTGCGGGCGTGCCGCCGCTGAACGCTTTTGTCTCCAAGTGGATGGTTTATCAGGGCATCATCGAGCGTGGTGGCACAGCCTTCCCGCTCTTCCTGCTGGTTGCCATGTTCGGTTCCGCGCTGACGCTGGCTTCCTTCATGAAATTGCTCTACTCGATGTTCTGGGGTGACAAACCCGCCGGACTGGGCGAAGTCAAAGAATCCCCCTGGACGATGGCACTGCCTATCTTCGTGCTTGGATTAATTGCAGTGGGCTTTGGTGTGTTCTATCAATGGCCTGTGGCCGCCTTGCTTACCCCCATCCTGGGTGCAGGCGCACAGGTTTCTGTCATTGGCCTGTGGAACTCCAACCTGGCTACCATCCTGCTTATCGCCAGCCTGCTGGTTGGACTGGTCATCTACTGGGCGGGACGTCCACGCCGCAGCGTAGAAGCGGACGTCTTCCTGGGCGGCGAAGCGCTCGACCCCGAAGTCTATCGTGTGCCCGGCTCCCACTTCTACGGCCCGGTCAAGGACATGGACGGTTTGAAGCAGGCTTACGCCATGGCCGATCACGGCTCGTTTGACCTGTACCTGCAAGGGACCATCCTTACCAGGCGGATATCACGCTGGGTCTACAAATACATCGACCAGGCGCTGGCTGATTTCTACCAGGAAGTCATCCCGGCTTTGCTCTCGCTGGTTGGCGAAATCCTGCATGTTCTCAATGCCCGCATGGTGCTGACGCATATCCTGTGGGCGCTTTATGCGCTGGGTGGTTTGGCGATCCTGTTCATGCCGAATCAGTACGAAATCCTGACGCTGACACGCGTTATTGCCTGTGTGGGTATGATCGGCTGGGCCTTTATAGCTTGGGTCGAGACCGATTTGCAGCGTATGCTGGTGTTGGCGGCCACCAGTCAATTGGGGTTTGTCGTGCTGGGTATCACGCTTTCGTCTGCGGTGGCGCTGTCTTACCTGGCGACGGGCAGTATCGCCCTGCTGGTGCTGTTCGTTGTGGCATACTTTATCCGCCGCAGTTTACACACTTCAACCATTGACCAGATGTCCGGTCTGGCCGGCAAGATGCCGGTGGCGTTTGTCTTCTTCGTGCTGGCGGCGTTGTGGCTTTCCGGCCTGCCGCCCTTCGGCAGCTTCTTCAGCAAGTTCCGGCTGGGTGTCGCCGCGGGTGAGATCAGCCCGTTCTTGACGATTGCCATCACCGGCGCAGCCATCCTGACGCTGGCGTACTTGCTGCGACCCATCCGCAGATTCTTGCGGAATGAGTAATTGACGTTGTCTGACTTCCCGCAGGTTTGGTGGAATACGTTTGCCATAAGAGAACCTGCGGGACGTTTTGTTTAAGGTGAGTCAATGCTTGCGGAGTTAAGGTCGCACCTGGCGGGGAAACGCGTGCTCGTCCTGGGAGTAGGGAATCGCTTAAGAGGGGATGACGCAGTTGGCCCCTTACTGGTTGACCGCCTGCAAGGGAAAGTAAATGTCCCGTTGATCGATGCGGGGGACGTTCCGGAGAACTACCTGGGCCCCATCGAAGAATCCGGTGCAGAACTGGTGTTGGTCGTGGATGCAACCGACTTAGGCGCGAAGGTTGGCGATGCGGCTATCTTTGACATCGAGCAGATACGGGGGAAATCCATCTCCACTCATACGGCCAATTTAGGGCTGCTCTTCAAAGTCATCCCTCCTGAAACTCGACCGCAGGTTATTGTCTTGGGTATCCAGCCGGGAAATATAGAGTTTGGGCAGGGG
>CAZLOC010000005.1:0-34296 GCA_964560935.1 uncultured Anaerolineaceae bacterium
CCTGTTCATTAACAAAGACAGCTACATCGCCGTACTGAAAATTCCCATCTACAAGCGTAACGCGTGTATCTTCATTATGCAAGGCCATAGCAAGATTTACAGCTATTGTAGTACAGCCCGTTCCTCCCTTAGGACTGTATATTGTAATCACTTTCCCTTGAGTCAATGAGAAACCAGACGCTACTGATGCAACTGTTGATGCGGACACATTGCGAGCCTGAACAAGTTTTGTCCGCTCTTTTTGGGCTATTTCGCCCGCACGACGAATAGCTGAAATCAGTTCATCTGCCATCGGCGGTTTGGTCAGGAAATCGCGAGCGCCTGCAAGCATAGCACGCCGCATATAATTCTGATCACCTTGAACAGATAAAATGATCACCTGCACATACGGCAATTTACGAAGGATTGCCTCCGTGGCAGATATGCCATCCATATCAGGCATGTTAATGTCCATCAGGACGACATCAGGATCATACTCTTGCGAAAGCTCAATCCCCTCTTTGCCTGATTTCGCGACCCCGGCAACTTCTATATCTGCTTCAAATTGTAAAAGCTTGCGAACATTTTCGCGCGTCTCAGCAATATCATCGACGATGAGCACGCGAACTTTTTGGCCTGCCGCCATTATAAATTACCTCTATCTTAATATTCTATTGTTCCGGAGCAACAGTGACCACATCACCTGGAAGGAATGGGGAGATCAACTCATCAATTCTAGGATGCATCGTATACGGTAATTTTGCGGGCACAGGAATATTGTATTGACTCAACAGGAACTGCAGTGTTGCTGCCTCCGTAGCTACCCGAGATTCATCCGCTGCTTTCCGAAGCGTCATCGTAATTTTAGCACCTGAATAGACCAGATAAGACATCGTAATAGAATCCTGAGGCGAAACTATCAAGGTGATAATATCCGGATTCTGATCAGCTTGTTGTACCACTTGTGCCTGCTGTTGGTCAGCCTGCGCCGTATCTACCGGTGTCTGCTGAAATGGGAAGCTCCCCATTTTTAAAACCACTGCGTTTTGCATTATCATCTGACAAACTAAGCGTGGACGCTGCTCTTCAGACGGCGTGACGTAAATTCCCTTCTGGAAGGCGGATTCAACTTCGGTACGTCCCTGAGGCTGAGCAGTCTCGGGAGGGTAGACACCCAACGTTATTCCTGGCATCGCTGGTGGATTAGCCAATTCTGCACCGCCAAAATCCAACGAGGGTCCCTGCAAGGTTCGAACAGCATTTGGGAGTATCGTTTGATACGAAGGATCCACGTCAACAAACAGAAAGCATGCACTCACATTGACATGTGCGCCATCCCTAACGCCATATGCGACAGTTTCCAAACGAGTAGTTGGAATAGCAATTGCCGTCATCCCATCGGGGATATTAGCAGCCCACGAGGGTCCGCCAGCAGCGAGTTCCCCTTCCGAAACCATTGTACGCGTAATCACAACCCCCTGATCGATAGGATACTTAGCAATCTTACCCACCAGTTCCTCTTTCTGGTTGAGTGTGAACATAACAGAGACCACTTTATCTTGAGGGATTTCCATCGTCGCGAGAACATCATCCGTGATAGGTTCTCCCTGAGGAATATTTTGGCCTGCAATATAAATTTGGACTGTCGTCGACTGCGTCTGCGCAGCAGACGTTGCACCGCCAAAGAACTGGCGGAACACTAACGCGGCAACAGCCAGACCGATGATCAAAATCAGAGCCAGAAAAATGAAAATTCGTCCGCGACGCATAGGGACTCCTCTCTAAACAAACAATATCTGAACAACTTTATCATATCGATTATACAGGAAAAATGGCAAAATCATGATTGGTAAATAAGTAGGGCTCTGCGACAAAACAGAGCCCATAATGATAAAAATCAAAAACTGGAACTACTTTCGCGCAGGCAGGGAAAACATGATGCGCGTACCTTTACCTGCTGCGCTATCGACGGCAAACGTTCCTCCCAACATTTCAGTACGTTCGCGTATCAATTTTATACCCAAACTCTTCTCACTTTGAACAGTATCAGGATCAAAGCCTTTGCCATTATCATCAACGCTGACGCGGATAAGATCATCAGTTATATCTACATTCAACTTAAGAAGAGTAGCCTGGCTATGACGCGCGGCGTTACCCATCAACTCTTGCACCGCACGAAACACCATAACTTCAAGATAAGGCTCCAGGCGACGTTCGTTGCCACTAACAGTTACGTTCACCTCCAAACCTGTTTGTTCCTTAAATGCATCGGCATAACGGCGAATCGTCGGGATCAAGCCAAGATCGTCCAACATCATGGGACGTAGTTCAAAAATAAAGTTTCGAACTTTTTGAAAGGTTCCCATAGCCGATGACTTGAGATTCCCAAGCTCATCTCGCGCCTGAACTGGATCAACATCCAGCAAACGCATTGCGATTTCTGTTTGTAGAATGAAGTTTGAAAGCGCCTGGGCAGGCCCATCGTGCATCTGCCTGGAAAGACGTTGCCGTTCCGCCTCCTGCGCATTGACCAGCATCTCAACGCTCGCCAGGGGGCTTTTCCCTCCGGTTCCATGTGCGGTAGATGAAGAACCCTGCCCATCATTTTGCATTTTATTCAAGACGGCCAGATATTTCTGTAAATGCACTGTATCGCGCTGCAATTTTTCCAACTGCCCACGCATCACGAATAGACGTTGTTGTGCATCAAGAGCCGAATCATATGCCATACGAATTTCTTCCACGGGCATATCACTGATCTGGTTTTGCACCTGCTGCAAATGTGAGGTAATGGCAGCATTACGCTGTGACAACTTCGAAACTTCCCCCTGACTTTGCTCAATCATGAGCGTAGTCTCGCGTAAAGCGCGCTGGGTTTCCTCCAGTTCAGTTTTTAAATCAAACTCCGAAGCTTGTTCCTGAGTACCTTCAAGTTCTGACGTCATGCCAACATCACTCCTGTGGTTTATTTACATCAGTATCTTGCAAGTTCACCCAGCCACGCTTCAATGCATAGACAACAGCTTGCGTACGGTCTTCAACGCCAAACTTGCGTAAAATGGATGTTACATGATTCTTAACAGTCTGGTGACTGATTCCCAACAAACCCGCAATCTCCTTATTGCTCATGCCGCGCACAACACAAGACAACACTTCCATTTCCCGATCTGAAAGGGGATGGAAGGGGCTGCCGGGCTCGCTATAGGAACGTCGCGCTCCCTCGAGCTGGCTTTCCAACCAGTTCTCTAATTCGCGGCGTGTAAACACGTTTCCGCCAATCACATACTTTCCATTGGCAACTTCGCGAATTATGCTGATTAGATTTTGCGGCTGTATATCCTTGGCGCAATACGCCGCTGCGCCAGCATGGGCCGCATGAATGGCCTGCTCAACGTCATCATACCCGGTGAGTAACAAAATTCGAGTGCGCAGTTTTTCCTGGGTTACCTGATGCGTGATCTGCTGACCGTTCATTTCCGGCAGATTCACATCCAAAACGGCAATGTCTGGATCCAAGTCGCGTATCAGTTCCAGAGCGTGTTTGCCATCGGCAGCCTGCCCAACCACGCGAAAACCCTGCTCCAAAGCCAGCGCATCTGAAACGCCCTGCCGGAACAGTGGGTGGTCATCGACGATTAGTAAAGTAATCTCTTTCATCCTCGCCCCAAATCTGGTTTGGTGTTTATTTTAAGAGTATAGCACATGAGTCCTATTACGTGAAACAATTGCAACTTAACGCCAATGAAAAACAACCATATTATTTCCGCCTAATTTTGGCCCAATACCTTCTGTAATATATATTGGCTCTGCCAGCTCACTTAGAAGCGGATAGAAATCCGGAAACGCGATCAAGTATGCCGCACCGCTATCGTCCAAGAACTCAGCCAATCTCTCTTCATCGCGGATAAACGGAATCACTTCTGGTGAAACCAGGCCAGCTAAATCGATCAACTTGTGGGTGTCGAAATATCCCAGAGCGCCAATGTCATGCGCCGCAATGATTTCTTCCTCGGGTATGTTTTCCGCCACCCACTTCGCCGATGCAACCATTTCAGTCTCGATCAGGGTGACATCCTGGGCATATGTATTCGCCCCGACCAGCCAAAAAGCCACGCACAAGAGACCAGTAAAAAGATTCCAACCTGTGGAAGCTAGCCAATGATAGCGTCCAAAAAACTTTGCCTGCGCGAATTCCAGCATGGCTGCCAATCCCCACAAAAAGAAAATCGGCATGGCTGGCATGATGTAACGTCCATGCTGATATACGGGCAACCGCTCGACATATAAAAAGAGATACCCTACAAACCACACCACTCCAACCAGCGTGCCCCAAGCGTGTTTTCGTAGAGAAACGACAAACCAACCAATTGTTCCGGGAAGCAAAGCCAAACTGGGCCCCAATAGAAACTGCAAAGACAATTGCCCAAACCGGTCGAAAAACGGACGCGCCTGCCAGGCCGCATATTCTGCCTGCTTGGCATAGAATGTGTTCGGCATGGGCGTCCCAGCCAGGATCAAATTGAATAACAAGTATGGAACGAATAAGGAAGCAAACCCGATGAGGAACAGACTCAAATCCCTCCAACGCTTCTTTCCGGACACTTCGTCTTCGCTCAGTGCAGGCCCGGTGCCTGCCAGCGCATAGACGGCGACCGGCCCGAGCAGCGTGATCCCGTCAGGCCGCACCCAGACGCTTAGTCCGGCAAGCAGGCCCAGGGTCATGAAACGACGCGAGCCGCTCATCAGCATGCCCAACACCGTTGTTACGAGCAACGCATGCAACAGCGTCTCCATTCCCGAGGCCGCTGACCAGGCCAGATGCCATTCTAGAATTAGAAACAATCCCACCCAGGGAAAGCGGCTCCGATACGTCGGGCTCACCTGCCGGAGGACCATTTCGCCAAGCAACCCCATTCCCCACAACAGAAGCGCGCCAAGCAAGTACGTCCAAACATAGGGAGCCAGTTTGAGGAAGAACCCGATAGACAACAGCGCTGTCCACAAAGGAGCGGTCGATCCCGCCGAAGGCTTGCCGGGTTGGAAAGCCCACTCACCGTGAACAGCCAGGTTGCGCGCATAGGTCTGGTGTATCCAGGAATCATCGAGCGGGAAACCGACGCGACTATAGAGCGCACTGGCAGCCAGATATGCCAGCATGCTGATAAGGCTGGCCAGCGCCAATTGCCAGATGATTTTTTTATTCGGCAGGGTGAAGTGCATAAATGCGCGCATCACCTACCTCCCCAAGATATTCCAACCCCGGATTCTCTTCATATCGCTCGTAAATCTCCCGGTATTCTTCCAAAATCCCGCCTGGTTCCAAAACGAAATACGATGCGCCATAGCGCTCTGCCAACGCCAGGATGGTTTCAGGCCCGCCTGGAGGCATGACAATGGTCGAACGGCCACTGACAATGTAATATCCCGGTGGATTGCGTACAATGGCAATTTCCTCCGGGCGTGCGCCCTGTTCAATCAGGAATCGCTCCACCTCAACATATAACTCCTCCTCTGATTGCCAGCCCGGCTGCAGGATGCGTATCCAGATAATCAGGCCTGTTAACCCAAGGCACATGAGGACAAGCGCACCGCGGAAGATGCCATAGGCGCGCTCATCGAGCAGGTTTCGACGGCGAATGCCGGCCACGATGCGCTCAAGACCCAGTGGCGCAACCGCCCACCAAAAGGATTGAAAGGCTGTACCGGCATGAAAAAAGCCGCCGCGGGCGCCAGCAAAGGGGAATATCAATGTCATCACCACAAACAGAATCAACCAACCGGTCAGGGCTAATCGCGCACGAATGTCCTGCTTGACCTGCCAAAAACCGATCAGAATGAATGGGAATAACAGGACGCCTCCTTGCGCGCCGAAAGCATTCATCAAGTTCATGCCTAAAGCCCATAAGCGGACTTTGAGGGCTGCACCCCAGCCTGCTTCCAACCACGCACCCATATTGACCTGGTCAGCAGGAAAAGCAAAGGTGTCATTGTAATCCGTCAGCCACAGGATACGACTTCCGCCTGGCGCCATCGGCGAACCGAAGATTGTTATATTACGAGCATACCAGGGCCCCATCACCAATAAGTAACCGATAACAACCAGAATGCCAAAAAACACAAAAGATTGAATTCTACTTTTGATAGATCGATTGACTTCGAAAGAACGCCATAAGGACAGCAAACCGGCCAGGCCCAGCCAGAGCAAACCGTCGCTGCGCGCCAGGTTCATCAAGCCTGCCAACAAGCCCATGAACAGGAAAGCCCACCAGCGCTCTTTTTTTGCCAATATAAAGATCAATCCGCCAAACAACATGAAGGGAGCGAAGTTATCGGTAACCGGCATAAAGGGGACGTGATAGATCGAGAAAACGGCCAGCAGGCCTGAGGTCACGGACAGGCCGCGGCGGCCTGTTAGGTCAAACGCCAGGTGGGCAGTCAGCAGCGGGACGAGGGCGGTGATCAAGATAAAAATCAATCGCGCAGCCGCATAAGTCTGCTGACCGGTTACGAACATGCTGATGGCCGCCAAAATAGACGAAAGCGGCAGCCAATACGCGTGCGAGGGGTGCGGCAGGCCAGCCGGATCGTCCAGGTAATTCCACAAGAAAGGCTCAGTAAAGCCTTTCCCCTCTACCAACTGCAACCCACCCACGAAGTAGTAATCCGAATCAAGATAACCGGGTAGCTCCTGCAACGAAGCAATGCCTACAGCAACTGCCAAACCAAGAACGAAAAGAAGGATATAAAGTCGCCAGTTCATTCTCATCCCTTGTGCGGGAAGCTGTCCGCCCAGGTGCGCGGTGGACGGATCATCCACCAGCGCACCCAGTACAGACCAACGACAGTGAAAACGGGCCAGAAAAGGAACAAGAGTTCATCAGCTTGCAACCCAATTCCGAGTGGCGTCCCCTGCGTAAAAAGCAGCCAGGGCAGGCCAAAAAAGAAGATCAAAAGCAAAAAAGCAATCCCATCCCCAAGTTTCTGCCATCGCTCGCGCGAGATCACAACAGTCAGTATGATTGGCATAGTCAGCGGAATAAGTTGATCCATCTCCACGCGATAGCCCAATAAAGGTGTTGCCGCCAACGTCAAGCAAATTACCCAGGTAAAGCGATTGAAATCAGCTCCGCGGGCGGCACGCCATTCGGAACCGAGCGCGACGATCAGGATTGCAGTCAACACCCAGCCGAGTGTGCTGCCAAACTGAGGCCAGAGTCGACTGAGAATATCGTGCACGGAATACCCAAAACCCGCACGGAAACTGTTCCAGGCTGCGCGCAGAAATGGCAACACCCAGCCCGGATACAAAAAAAATGAAACTACTAGTAAGATGAATGCCAGCATACCAGCCCCGATGAACACACGCCAACGTTTTTCCCAGACAACCCAGAAAGTGACAAAGAGCAGAAACGGTCCACCCATTTCCCATTGAAAGGCGGAAAGCACCATCAGTGCGCCCGCCAGTTCGTCAAGCCCAGCGCGCAATGAGACAAGAATCCCAAGATAAGCAAGTCCAAGGATAATAGTCGGAGATCCTTCAAGGAATGAGCGATAGGCATAGAAAGATATGAAACTGGCAATGGCAATCAACACGATAAAGAAATAAGGAATTTTCCGATCCATGATTCGAAAACTAAAATAAATGAATCCTGCCAAAGCAATCTCAGAAAGCGCCATCCAGAAGGCGCGCGCCATAGATGCATCAGGGAACAATCCCAGCGGAAAAAAAGTGATCAGCAGATGGAAAGGGATGTCAAGGATATACAAGTCTTCCCCCGGTACTGCAGAGCGGCCATAAACCTGCTCCTGCACGCGTTCAGGGACACTGGCGCTATACGGTTCAATTCGGTCCAGCAGGAAAGAGCGCCCGCCTGTTCTTAAGAGATAAAACTCCCCGCCATCCGGTAGATTTTCTGCCAGATAATAATTCCCGACTGCCAGCGCATACAGCGCCAAGATGACAATAATCCCGGCAAGTAGAATGAAACCGATTTCACGGGAGGTTAACCTGTTCGGTGCTTTTTGAAATTCCTGAAACGACATCAATCCCCTATGAAAAAGCGCATGATGGGACGGGTTTCCGAACGCCTCGCTACTTCGACAAAACCTGCCCTTTGGAAGGCAGCGGCTGTGCCTGTGTAAATGAAGGGAGCAGGCATATCCTTCTTTGCATCGACAGGATACCCTTCCACGATTTTGCCGCCCTGATTTTTGACATATTCAACGGCAGCTTCGAGTAGTTCCACGGTCAAGCCCTGACGGCGGGCCTGCTTCGCCACAAAAAAACAGGTCACCGACCAGACGTCTGCATCGTCTACTGGCTTGAGTACGCGCGAGTGCGCCAGCCTGGGATAAGCTGCACGCGCTTCGACCGCGATCCAGCCAACAGGTTCACCATCCTGATAAGCCAACAAGCCAGGGACAGCACCTGAATCAACAATGGATTTTTGCATCTGGCGCGCCTGTTCGCCAGTACTCTCTTCGAAGACCTTACCACGCAATTTCCAGAACATGCACCAGCAACCGCCGCAGGCTCCACGCGGGCCAAAGAGGCGTTCGAAATCGGCGAACCGGCTGGAGGTCAAGGGTTGGAACGAGAGGAAAGTTGCGTCTAACATTTAAGGCACGAGCAGTTGTAAGCGTCCAGGCTGGATCGAATAGTCGAAATCCTGTACGTAACCGGGGAATAACTCACCATCCGTGTGTGCCGGTGAAGGATGGTCCAGGTGGATATTCACTTTCGTTGAGTGGACTTCGTACATGCCTTCCATCTCAACATAATTCCCTTCACTTTCCTTGAATGCACGCGGCAAAGCCTGGAACAGGCCCAGTCGGGTGCCGCGGTAGCCGAACGCCAGGGTCAATTTACCATCGGTCAGGTCGGCGTGCGGGGTCATGAAAAAACCGCCCGTGCGCCGGCCGTTCCCAACCGAGACCAGCGAGAGCGGACCGTTATACTCGCCATCATCCCATTTGATATTTCCATTCCACTCAGGCTTGTCCATGATGGCCCACACCGCCGCGACCAGATAACGAACCATACCCTTGATCCATTGGATGCGCTCATGTTTGGTGGTGACATAGGGTTCGAGACCAGCAGCCGAATTATTGATAAAGAAACGCCCGTTCAAGACACCTAGATCGATCGCGCGAGTTTTTCCCGCAGCGATGACTTGAGCCGCCTGGTTCAAATCGGCGGACATATTCGCGTTGAATACAAAATCGTTTGCTGAACCAAGCGGCATGATGCCAAAAGGGCCAAGCAAACCCTTATCGGATGTAGCAGCGCGCGCCATTCCGTTGACCGTCTCACCGATGGTGCCATCACCACCTGCCGCAATAATAGGTGAAAAGCCAGCACGCGCAGCTTCCTCGGCCAACTCCACCACCTGGCCTTTGCACTGCGAGACCGCTAATTCAAACTCCACGCCAGCAGCCTTGAGCGCTGCTTCGGCCTCCGGCCAACGCTGCTGAGATTTCCAACGATTCGAGTAGGGGTTCAGAATGACTTTAGCAACCATACGATTATTTTACTCTGAATTCCCACCCCGTAACTGTGTTAATAGTACGCCGCCCAAGATCAACGCGCAACCTGCAATTTGGATCAACGTCATCCTTTCAGACAAGAACAACCATGCGGTCAACACCGCGAAGACGGCTTCCAGGCTCAAGATGAGCGCCGCGTCGGTCGGCGGCGTAAAACGCTGTCCCCAGACCTGCAACGTGTACCCGATACCCACCGAAAACACCGCCGTATAGATTACCGCCCCAATGACCGATCCATTGATCAAAGGCTCCTCCAAGATGAGACCGGCGAACAGATTGAGAAATCCAGCTACGATAAACTGCCCCACTGCAAACGGGATGGATTCGAAGCACAACGCAAATTTACCCAGGAGGACAAGGTGCAATGCCCAGAAGAACGCTCCGGCTAATTCCAGCGCATCACCTTTCTGGACTTTGAAACTGCCAGCCGTTGAAAGCAGGTAGGCTCCTACCCCAGCCATGGCCACTGC
The DNA here is from genome assembly GCA_964560935.1 of uncultured Anaerolineaceae bacterium. Lineage (GTDB taxonomy): Bacteria > Chloroflexota > Anaerolineae > Anaerolineales > Villigracilaceae > JAABUE01. Next base: position 9,996 of record CAZLOC010000005.1, read on the forward strand.
TACCACCGCCAACCAGCGCGGACGTTCGCGCCAGCCAATCAGCAGCACAAATGGCACGATGACAACAGACAAACTGGTGATAAAACCAGCATTTCCGGCTGTGGTGTACTGAAGACCCGCCTGCTGTAACGCTGAAGCGATAAATAAGATCGCGCCTGCAATGCTCATCCAAAGCCACTGCTCGCGCGGAACTGTTCTACGCCTCCAAACGAACGGCAACAGGATCAGTGCGCCTAACAAAAACCGCATCCCGTTAAAATAATAGACACTTCCCTGCTCGCCGACAATGCGTTGGAAAACAAAAGCACTTCCCCACAAGATGGACACGAACAAAAGCGTCAGATCCGCTTTGAGGCGCATCCGCCAATTGTACGTCAAATCGTGAGCAACTTCAGATTCTCATCCGTCCTTAACATCTTTTCATCTAAAAAGGGTATACTAACTCCAATACAGGTGCTTCATGAACAATCCTTTCACATCCACAGATACGGTCAAATCTGCGCTTTCGGAACAGAAATACATATCATCGGACGAAATCGCGACCATCGTCTACCTGGCACAAAAATTGGGCAAACCGCTGCTTACAGAAGGTCCCGCCGGAGTAGGAAAAACCGAACTGGCGAAAGCCATCGCCGGAGCGACCGGGCGCGAACTGATCCGCTTGCAATGCTATGAAGGACTGGACGAATCCAAGTCGTTGTACGAATGGGAATACTCCAAGCAATTGCTGTACACTCAGTTGCTGCGCGACAAACTCAATGACACGCTTGGTAAAGCAGAATCCCTGGCCGAGGCCGCAGATAGACTTGCAAATGAAGAGGATGTGTTCTTCTCGAACCGCTTTCTGCTGCAACGCCCGCTGTTGCGCGCCATCCTGAGCGACCAGCCAACCGTGTTGTTGATCGATGAAATCGACCGCGCCGACGCCGAGTTCGAGGCCTTCCTGCTGGAAGTGTTGAGCGACTTCCAGGTGTCCATCCCCGAACTGGGAACGCTGGCCGCGAAGCACAAACCTTTCGTCCTGTTGACCTCCAACAACACGCGTGAACTGTCCGAGGCGCTCAAGCGGCGCTGCCTGTACCTGTTCATTGATTACCCGACCCTCGAAGCCGAACTGTCTGTTGTGCGCTTGAAAGTACCTGATTTGAATCCCAAGCTGGCCCGCCAGGCCGTGGAATTTGTCCAACGCTTGCGCAAAACCGAGATGCGCAAGTCACCATCCATCAGTGAAACGCTGGACTGGGCCAATGCGCTGGTTGCCCTCAACGCGCAGAACATCGACAAGGAAGTCATGGATGAAACCATGTCCGTGCTGCTCAAGCACGAGGCGGATCTGCAAATGGCCAAACGCATCTTGATGTCGCCGCCGCCACAGCAACCACCCTCGAGGCCGCGGCCGGATGAGTTTGGACGATTTTCAGGGAATTGATTGTTTTGTCACCCTGAGGGAGCGTTCGTCGCGACCGAAGGGTCTCCGCCGCTTCGCGGCGGGATTCTTCGCTTCGCTCAGAATGAAATAGAAAAGAGAAGAAGAATGGAATCCCGCATCTTGCAGTTGATCTCCGCCTTACGCGCCAGCGGGGTGCGCGTTTCTCTCGCCGAATCCGCCGAGGCGTTTTCTGCGGTCGATTTGATGGGGATCCAGGACCGCGAGCATTTTCGCCTGTCCCTGCGCGCGACGCTCATCAAGGATGTGCGCGACCTCCCGGTCTTCGACAGGCTCTTCCCACTCTTTTTCGGCTCCGGCCAGCCGCCGGTGATGGGCGGGGATCCGGCGGACGACATGACTCCCGAGGAAGCGCAGATGCTGGCAGAGGCGCTGCGCCAACTGGCCGAGAACCTCCGTCAGCGGGTGGAAAGGCTGATGAACGGCGAGCAATTGTCGAGGTCCGAGTTGGAAGCGCTGGCGCAGATGGTTGGGTTGAACAACACCGAAGACCTGCGTCATCAAAACTGGATGGCGCAACGCATGCTGCGCGCCATGGCGTTCCCCGAAGTGCGCCAGGCCCTGCAAGAGCTAATGGAACAACTGGAACAGATGGGCATGAGCGGCGAACGCATCCAACAGATCCGCGAGGGCATCCAGCAGAATATGCAAGGGATGGAGCAACAGCTCAACCAGTTCGCCGGGGAACGCATCGCCGAGAACCTGAGCAAGAAACCGCCGTCGGAAGGTGTGGATGGGCTGATGAACCGCCCGTTCCACGCGCTGTCGGACGCGGACAAAAAGGCGCTCCAGCACGAGGTCAAACGGCTGGCGGCGGCGCTGCGCACGCGCATTGCCCTGCGCCAGAAACGCGCCAAGAGCGGACAACTCGACCCGAAGGCCACCATCCGCGCTAACCTGAAATATCACGGCGTGCCGATGGAACTGCGCCACCGTGACCGCACGCGCAAGCCCAGGATCGTGGTAATCTGCGATATCAGCACGTCTATGCGATTTTGCTCGGAGTTGATGCTGAGTTTCCTGTTCGCCCTGCAGGGACAGGTGCGCAAGACGCACGCCTTCGCCTTCATCGACCACCTCGAATCTATTTCCAGCGATTTCGCCAGCAGCGACGCGGACGAAGCCGTTGCCAGCGTGCTTCTGCGCATGCCACCCGGCTACTACAGCACCGACCTGGGCTGGTCGTTGAACAACTTTCAAAACGAATATATGGACACGCTCAACGGGCAGACGACTCTCATCATCGTTGGCGATGGACGCAACAACTATCACGACCCGCGCCTGGACATTTTCTCCACCATGTCCCGCCGCGCCGTGCGGACTATCTGGCTGAACCCCGAACCCCCGCACCTGTGGCACGGCGACAGCGACATGCCCAAGTACGCGCCGCTGTGTAGTGACGTGTTGAAGGTGGGGAATTTGAGGGAATTGGCGGAGGCAGTAGACGCTTTGCTTTCAGCATAACAACATTCACGACCGGGGAGTTCAACTGCATGGATTCGGGAAACAGGTAAACGCAGCAAACTCAGAATGCAAGTCAGGCAAAATCCGCCAACCAGCCGACCCTTACAAATTCGTAATATGTTCGGCGGTTTGGTTAAATATCTATATAATTTAGGTTGGTAATGAAACTTAGCTTGAATCATGTAGGGTTTGAATAGAAATCTGCATGGAATTTCAATATACCCCCTATATCATCCCTTTAATAATCGCCGCCGTCATGTCAGACGGGGTGGTAATTTATCTTTGGCCACGCCGCCGGATGCCAAAGATATTTTTTCTAGTACTCCTGGGGCTTGCAGTTGCCGTATGGTCGCTGGGATATGCGCTTGAGATTGCCGGCGCCGACTTAGCCACAAAAATATTTTGGGCAAAAGCCCAATACATTGGCATTTCCATGGTACCGTTTCTATGGATGGCATTTGTAGCACAATACTCCAACTTATCCAGTCAGACCATTAATCGTGGTGCCCCCTTCTTGCTAATAGTATCTCTTATTACGGTCACCCTGGCTTTTACCAACGAACGCCACGGATTGCTCTGGGAAAAGACCTATATCAATCAAGTGGGGAATTTTTCCTCACTGGGGATTTTGCATGGGGCTTGGTTTTGGGTATATATTGCCTATTCTTATGCGCTTCTCGCCATCGGCACTTTCATCGGCGTTCGTTCCATTGGCCGGATGAAAGGACTTTATCGTGGACAGGCAGCGGCCCTGCTCATTGCCGTTGCTGCGCCCTGGATTGGAAATATCCTTTATATTTCGGGCTTAAGCCCGGTTCCCCAACTTGACTTAACGCCCTTTGCTTTTTCCATCAGTGTCATTGCGTTCACATGGGGAGTCACCGGTTTTCATCTGCTGGACCTATCCCCCATCGCCCGCGATATTGTCGTTGAAGAAATGAACAACGGCATGATCGTGCTGAATTCGCAAAACCACATTGTGGACGCCAATACGGCTGCGCTAAAGATGCTCAATCGACGCGCATCACAGGTAATCGGACAAACGATCCCAGTCGTGCTTGGCAATATACCCAATCTGGTCGAGCGTTACATCGATGTTACAGAGACCACCGAGGAGATCGCCATCGGGGAAGGTAATGCTCGAAATTGGTACCAAGTGAGCATCTCCCCCATCCGCGATAAAAATAAGACCATCAGCGGTAGGGTGGTTACAATCACGGATATAAGCGATCAAAAACGGACGGAAATCTTATTGCAAGAAAGCGAGGCCCGTTACAGGCAAATCGTGGAAAATGCCGGTGACATAATCTATCGTACGGATGCAAATGGCTACTTGACCTATGTCAACCAGACAGCCCTGCACTTGATGAGATTCGGTAACGAGGCGGAGGTTCTCGGTAAGCACTATCTGGATTTTGCTACTCCGGCATTCCGCAATGAACTGAAACGATTCTACGAACGGCAATTTATTTTTGAAGAACCAAATACGTATTTCGAGTTTGAAGCGGTCAGGGCAGATGGGCAGGAAATTTGGATCGGCCAAAATGTCCAGATCATCAAAGATGATGGGCGAATAGTCGGTTTTCAGGCAGTAGCACGCGATATCACAGAATTAAAACAGGCACGAGAGGCAATGGCTTTTGCCCGCGATCGGGCACTCGAAGCAAGCCAGCTGAAAAGCCGGTTGCTGGCAAAGGTAAGTCACGAACTGCGCACACCACTAAGCGGAATTTTGGGATTCGTTGAATTATTACAATACAACGCATTCGGAATACTTACTGAGGATCAAAAATACGCCACATCACAAATCCTGGAGAGCGTTCAATATCTTAGTACATTGATCGGAGACTTACTTGATGAAGCACAGATTGAAGCTAAAACCATAAAACTGAACCAAGATAAATTTCATCCAAGTGACATCTTGAACTATATCGAGAGCGTTATGACTGTGCTGGCACACAACAAAGGACTGTCGCTCATCACTTCCATTGACCCAAGCTTACCGGGGACATTATATGGCGATGAACACCGTCTGAAGCAAATCCTGATCAATTTGATTGGCAACGCAATCAAATTCACAGAAAAGGGTGAAGTCCGAGTTAATCTGTACCGCTCTGACCCTGCTCAATGGGTCATGGAAGTCTCGGACACTGGAATTGGCATCCCAAAAGAAGCCCAGGCCTATATTTTCGAACCGTTTCGCCAAGTGGATAATAATATTACACATACAAATCAAGGTACAGGGTTGGGTTTAGCAATTACTCATCAGCTGGTTGAATTGATGGGCGGTCAAATACATTTGGAAAGCACCGTTGGACAATGTAGTAAATTTTCTGTAATTCTCCCCATCCATAAGGATTAATGAAATCATGACCCAACTTTCTGCACTCATCATTGAAGATGATCCAAAACTGGGTGTGATTTTCCAGACCGCACTGCAACAGGCGGGCTTTGAAACCGAACTCGATGCAACCGGATATCAGTTTTCAAACAAATTATCCTCTGCGGCCCCAGACCTGGTCATTCTTGATATTCACCTACCTTACGCATCCGGCAAGGACATTTTGAATCAAATCCGTTCCGATGAACTCTGGGTAAACACTATAGTGATCGTGACAACCGCCGATCTCTTCCTGTCCAAATCATTGGAAAAGCAAGCAGATTATGTATTAATCAAACCCGTCAGCGTAGGGCGACTAATGAGAATCGTTTCAAGCCATTGGCCTGAAGACGTCAAACTCTATTGAAGTCATTCAGCCTAATTGAGTGAACAGATGAAAAAGCCCTTAGTATTCATCATTGAAGATGACAGTAAGATCAGAAACATAATGACGATCGCTTTGCAAAACGATTTTAAAGTCGAAGCCTTTGAAGATGGCTATACTGCGCTTGAGCGGCTTCATACAGTGATACCTGCGCTTATCTTCCTGGACCTACACCTGCCTAAAATATCCGGCGAAGATGTCCTGTTAAGAATTAGAGCCGATGAACGTCTGAAAAAGGTTCCCATTATCATTGCCACAGCAGATTATCTGCAAGCAAACGCGTTGAGAAACTACACGGAAATGGTGCTTGTAAAACCGATCAGCCCTATCCAACTTCTGGAATTGACCAAAAATATCTGCGGCATTTAGCAAGGGAAATCAACTACATGGATGAAGAATCCTCACTGGAATATTCTCTCCAAGACATAAGTTCCTGGACACCAGAAAAAGTGCTAGAAGCTTTGACGTATGAGTTTGAACCTTACGCCAATTCAGTTAAGGGATGGGCAATGGTGCTATCAGAGGGATATTCAGAAGAAACGATAAAGCAGGCTGCTCGGTCATTGCATGCTAACGCCGATCAGGTGAAACGAGCTATAGTTGCTGTAAGAGAATATTTGAGGGAACGCAAAGAGAAGTAGGGCTATTGAAAGCCTGCAGGTCACGGGAACTTGCAAATGCGATGAAGTAATTTCTTTCTCGTTGATGACAAATCTCTCAATAACTACTATAATCACTTTACTAAATATCTTCGAAGTTGGTTTTGGTAAAATTACAGTGAGAGACACCCAGTGACTGAGAGCGAGGTATGGCAAAGATTTTGGTCGTAGACGACGACATGCATGCCACAACTTTATTAGAGAAGGTTCTTGCGTTAAAAGGGCATCAGGCAACTTCGGTAAACGACAGTTCGGAGACAATCCGGGTAGCAAACTCCACAACTCCGGACCTCATTCTCCTTGACCTCATGATGCCGGAACCTAACGGCTTTGAAGTTTGCAAGATGCTGCGAGCCGATCCGAATTTTGCCAAGACACCCATCGTTATTATTACCGCCATGGACGATAACGCCAGCAAAGAGACTGCCTACTCTGCCGGAGCAAATGACTTTCTGATAAAACCCTTCCGCATGGATGATCTCGCGCAGACAATCCAGGCCTTGATCGGTAAGACTGAATAGAATCAGGTATAACGACGCTAAAAAAGTTCCCGCAGGGGTTGAGCCTCCGTAGGAACGAATTTATTTATCCTCCCACGCCGTCAACTTATCCAGCGCTTGCTTCTCTTCTCCAGTCAATTTCAAATCCAGCGAACCCAGGTTTTCCTCCAACTGCTCCAGCGAAGTCGCCCCAATGATGGGGCTGGTAATGACCGGGGCTGCAAGCAACCAGGCCAGCGCCACTTGGGAAACCGTTGAATTGTGCGCTTTGCCAATTTCGTCCATCTTTTCGATCAACGCAAAATTCTTCTTGGTCATGGCATGTCGCAACCCTTGCGCGCGGCGGCTGTCCGGCAACGGCTTGCTCTTTCGATACTTGCCCGTTAGAAAGCCTCCCGCCAGCGGGCTATATGGAATCACACCCAGGCCATAAGTTTTGCACACATCCCGCAGTTCGGCCTCGAACTCAGCGCGCTCGATCAAGTTGTAGTGAGGCTGAAGCGAATCGTATCGAACAAGATTGTACTTATCCGAAGTCCATAAAGCTTGCATCAACTCCCAAGCCTTATAGTTCGAGGCGCCGATATAGCGCACTTTTCCCTGTCGGACCAGATCTTCCATTGCCATCAATGTCTCCTCGATTGGCGTAGACTCATCCGACCAGTGGGTTTGATACAGGTCGATATAATCAGTTTGCATACGCCGCAGGGAGTCTTCCACCGCCTGCATGATGTGGACGCGTGATAAGCCTTCGTCATTGGGACCCTCTCCCAGCCTGCCACGCACCTTGGACGCGATCACCAAGCGATCACGCGGGACCTTGGCCTGCTTCATCCAGCGACCGATATACTCCTCCGCCACACCGCCCGGATTCCCATCCACCCAGTTCGAGTAGACGTCGGCTGTGTCGATGAAATTGATCCCGGCTTCATAGGTCCGGGAAAGGATACGCTGGGTATCCGCTTCGTCTACCGACCAACCAAATTGCATGGTTCCCATACAAAGCGCAGAGACTTTCAAACCGGTTCTCCCCAAGTTGCGATATTCCATTATTTCTCCTTTATTTATCGATAACTGTTGTTTTTGTTTTCGTATTATAGGATAAAAAATTGCCACCTTTCCGGGTGGCAATCCTAATAACACGAAGACAATATCAATTATTGAACGCTGAAGGGCACTGAGCCTACAAAATTGCCATCTAAATAAACATCCACCTTGTACTCACCAGCCGACCAGCCGCTGTCATTCGATAACTGGAAGTAAATCGTACCGGTAAAACTTTCCTCAGTAAAATCGTCGATGGCCTGTTCATAAATCAGTTCACCGGAATCGTATCCGTCGATCTGTGCCGCAAGCCACTTGGCCTCAACGACAGTGCCGGCCGGGGCATTCTTCAAGTCACCAACAACGTAAAAAACATCGGATGAGGCGAAAACTGTGGTCGGGTTGTTGCCGTCCTCATCGAAGGCCATGCGCAAGTTCTCCAAACCGATTTCTTTCGAACCACCCGTGACAAGGCTGCATGCCAGAGTTGTAATCAAGAGTGCAAATAATGCAAATACAACAGTTAACTTCTTGTTCATTCCATTTCTCCTACTAAATATAAGATTTGGCAACTAAGGCCATTTAGGGACGGATTTTACGCTACAAATCCAAGCAGGTCAAAGGGCTCCTTCCTGTTAAGCAACCTCGATATAAATACGTTTATTGATCGCGCCTTTGCTCTTGTAGTCCACCACCTTGATCTTTCCAATTTCCGATGTGTTTTTGACATGTGTGCCGCCATCGGCCTGCAAATCCAACCCTACAATTTCCACCGTGCGGACCTCCGTGATGCCTTCCGGTAGCAGGTTGATCTTGGTGCGGATCAAGTCTGGGATCTGGAAGGCTTTCTCGCGCGGCAAAATCTTCACACGAACCTCGTGGCCTGCTGCCACTTCCTTATTGACCGCCGCCTCGATTTCACCAACCAGTTCCGCCTGCAGGCGCTCGAACTCGAAGTCCATACGACCTTTACCAGGCTCCATATTTCCGCCCGTGACCAGCGCCCCATAATCGCGGAAGACCGTCCCACACAACACGTGCAGGGCGCTGTGCGTGCGCATGAGCAGATAGCGTTGCTCCCAATCGATCTGTCCGCGCACCTGCGCGCCGACTTGTGGCAATGGCAGTGTGCCACCGATGAAGTGCAAAACGTCTGCGCCCTGCTTTTTAACCTTTTCAACCGGGTAAAGCGTGTCTCCAGAAAATGAGAGCTGTCCCATATCGTTAGGCTGCCCGCCGCCGCCGGGATAAAAAGCTGTTCTATCGAGCACAACCGCGCGGGCTTCAGCGTCCACTGCAGTCACAATTGCATCGAATTCCTTCAAGTAACTATCGGTTTGATACAGTAGTTCCGTCATGATTTCTCCTCTGGCATACGAGTCAAAAGTAGCCTCTCAAACAGAATGGGGAAGTGGGGTTACCCCACACCCCAACTTATTGAAAAGATACAACCGAAGTGTACAATAAAATTGTGATAAACACAATAAATATTAGCGTTTCATTAGAAAACTTAAACCCGCTTGACTTTGCCCCTCGAGTTGCTGTATAGTATTCAAGGTATAAACCACTGGCACTGCCGCCACCCGGCTGCTGTGCCTTTTGTTTCGCCAGTTCATCAACAAGGAGTGATTGATGATTCGAGTTAGCGGACTCACCAAAGATTATGGCGTTCGCCGCGCCATCGATAGTCTGACTTTCGAAGCCGAGCAAGGTGAAATCCTTGGCTTTCTAGGTCCAAACGGCGCAGGCAAAACCACTACACTGCGTATTTTGAGCGGTTACATGCCACCCACCGAAGGGGAAGCTACTGTTGCAGGCTACGATGTTGTTTCCGAATCAATCGACGTGCGCCGACGCGTCGGCTACCTGCCCGAAACCGTCCCTTTGTATACGGACATGACAGTCTTCGACTACCTCAAGTTCATGGCCGATTTGCGCCACTTGCCAAATGGAAGTGACCGCGTTGATGAGACGCTCGAAATGGTCGGCATGGAAGAGCGCGCAGACGGCTATATTGGCAATCTCTCGAAGGGCATGCGCCAAAGGATTGGACTGGCCCAGGCTCTGCTGCACAGGCCTGAGGTCCTGATACTGGACGAGCCAACCATCGGTCTGGATCCCGGCCAGGTGGTTGAAGTCCGTAACGTGATCCGCGAGATCGGCAAAGAGCGTACCGTCCTGCTTTCTACGCATATCCTTTCGGAAGCTCAGCAACTTTGTGACCGTGTGCTGATCATAAACAAAGGCCATATAGTGGCCGAAGATACACCGGCCAATCTGCAGGCCAGCCTGATCGGCGCCGAGCGCGGCGTGTTGCGAGTGCGCGGTGAAGCCGATGATTTGATCGAGGTAATCGGCAAGATCAAGGGCATCAGCAACGTGCAATCAAAAGAAGAAGGCGTGCTGGAATTCCAGTTTGCGCCCGGCCAGGATGTTCGCGCTGAGGTTGCGCGTACCACCGTAAATGCCGGATATGACCTACTGGAAATGCGGCCTATCGGCATGAGCCTGGAAGACATCTTCCTGCAACTGACCCGCGAAGAAAACGTAGAGATCGAATCGTGAGGCAATGATGCGAAACATCTGGACCATCGCAAAACGCGAATACAAAATCTATTTCAGCAGCCCTCTGGCTTACATTGTGATGTTGATCATGTTTGGCGTGATAGGAGCGATCTTCGCGCTCAACATCATCAACCTGACCAGTAACCCGTTCGGCTTCAATCAAGCCCCCGACACGACTATCGTTACCGGACCGATGGCTTTTCTACTGGTCTTTTCGGCTCCGGCCTTGACCATGCGCCTGCTCGCCGATGAACAACGTATGGGTACACTGGAACTGATGCTGACCGCACCCGTGCGCGACTGGGAACTGGTGGTTGGCAAATGGTTCGGCTCGTTCCTGTTCGTGCTGACAATCATCGGATTTTCCCTGATTTTCCCACTGATCCTGAACAGTATGGTCGATCCCGGTATCGACCAGCAATTGATGCTCTCCAGCTACCTGGGCATCATCCTGGTAGCGGCTGCTTTTCTGTCGATCGGGGTCAGTATCTCGGCTATGTTTAGCAACCAGTTTGCTGCCTTCTTCCTTGCCATGGGATTGCTGGTCATCCTTTGGTTCCTGATCGGCATCCCGGGACAAGTTCTTTTCACGGGCGGCGAAATATTTGATTATCTAAACATGAATGACCGCTTCTACAATTCTCTCAATCAGGGGATCATTAACCTGTCGGATATCGTCTATTTCCTGAGCATCACTGCATTGGGGTTGTTAATCGGCAGTGTTGCCATTGAATCGCGGAGGTGGCGATAATGAAAACCGATCCGCGCCGTTTCGCACCACTCGGCCTGGTACTCTCCGGCCTGGGTTTTTTGACTGCGCTAGGCGTATTGATCGTCCGCGCCTTCGCCGCATTCGGTCTCTACACACCGCCGGATGTCGAACTGCTAAACCGCATTCTCATCATTGCAGTTGCAGTTTTCGTCGTCGGCTTTGCCATCTACGCCCTGCTCGATCCCGAACGCGTGCGCAAGTTCCTGACCGGGCGACAGGCGCAATATGGCAGTAACTCGTTCATCCTGTTTGTCGCCTTCACCGGCATCCTGGTCGTTATCAACATGCTGGCGCAACAATATCCCCAGCGTTGGGATGTGACCGAGGACAAGCAACACACCCTGGCCCCAGAAACGATTCAGGCTCTGCATTCCCTACCAGAACCGGTATATGCGACTGCCTTTTATAGCGTCCGCTTGAACACAGAAACCGCCGCGCAATTGCTGGAGGATTTCAAAGCCAAAAGCGATGGAAAGTTCGATTACCAATTCATGGACCCGGATACCAACCCGGTATTGGTCAATCAGCTGGGTATTACCGGAGATGGCAAAATCCTGTTGCAGATGGGCGAAAACCAGGAAATTGTCACCATTGCATCCGAGCGCGAATTGACCGGCGGCCTGATCCGCCTGCTCAACCCGGACAAGCCAGTGCTCTACTTCCTGACAGGCGAGGGTGAACACGATACAGAGAATTCAGGCGAAGCTTCTTACACGCGTGTGCGCCAGGTACTTGAAAGCAAAAATTATGTGGTCAACACTTTGAACCTGCAAGCGCAGAACGCCATCCCAGAAGATGCGCGCGCGCTTATCATTGCCGGACCGCTCGTGCCACTTACAGAGAGCAGTCTCACGCTCATCAAGGACTTTGTAAACAATGGCGGCGACTTGCTGGTGTTGTCAAATCCTGTACCATTGACTCAGTTTGGCGACCAGCCCGACCCGCTGGCCGAATACCTGACTTCGGATTGGGGCATCACACTGGACAATGATATTGTCGTAGATACAAATTCACCTTCTTCGCCTTTCTTTGCTGTTGGCTCACAGTACGCATCACACCCGATCACAGAGAAGATGCAGGGAATCGCTGCCATCTTCCCCTATTCGCGCAGTATCACTGTTGGCGCTGGCACCGAAAATACAGATATTTCCCCAACAGCCTTGGTGCTCACCATCGATCAGTCCTGGGGCGAGACTGACTTCAGTGCTATGGAAGAACAACAGGCATTGACCTATGATGAAGGCGCTGACACACTTGGCCCAATGACCCTGGCTGCTGCTGCTGAAAACAGAACCAACGAGAGTCGTGTGGTCGTATTTGGAAGTTCGTCCTTTGCACAAGATGGAAACTTCGATTTTTCTGGCAACGGTGATATGTTCGTCAACGCAGTGGACTGGTTGGCCGAGCAGGAGTCACTCATCGGTCTCACCGAAAGTGAAGCCACCATTCGCACCTTCAACCCGCCAGGCTCGCTGCAATTCATCCTGACCGTTGTCAGCGCCATCTGCATCATTCCATTGGCAATCATCGCCGTAGGTGTTTATGCCTGGGTCATGCGCCGCAGACGAGGCTAGTGAATGAAACGCTCAACGTCAATCGTGCTGGTCGTCTTTTTGGTGCTGGTCGGTTTGATGCTGTATCTCAACCAGAAAGAGCCGGGAACAGAAGAAGCAGCGATAACACCTGCCGTGCCGATAGAGTTCCTGTTCTCTGATAGTGATGGCTTGCCCACCAGTATCGATATAAAAAGCAAGACCGGCGAACAAACCGTCCTTGCCCGCAACGAAGCAGGCGTCTGGGTGCTGAAAAAGCCAATAGAAACGGAAGCAGACCAGGCGTCCGCGGAAGCAGCGGCTTCGCAAATAACCTCCCTGCGCATCGAATCCAGACTGGATGTTGCCCCCGAGGCGGCAGGTTTGGTCCAAGCCCCTTACATGTTGACCGTTGAAACGACGAGTGGGACGACGATGACCGTAAGAATTGGCGATCTCGCCCCGACAGGAGTCGGATACTATGCCCTCATCAGCGGCAGCGACGAAACGCTAATTATTAGCCGGACCGGTTTGGACGCCTTACTCACGCTACTCGAGTCGCCTCCATATATAAATGAACCCGCAACAAATACACCCTAAACATTGCAAGTTATATACAGGGTATTGAATTTCAGTTGAAAAAAGAGTATTCTGTACTAAACTGATTAATTTTTTAAATAAGGCAGGTCGAAGTATTGATGGATATGGAAAAATTGTTGATCGCGGAAGAAGAGGAATTTCCTGCGATAGCGCGCCTGATTGAACTAGGTCGCCAGAAGTCGTATGTAACGCTGGATGATATTCTGCATTTCTTTCCCGAGGCTGAGCAGGATGTTGAACAATTGGAGGAAGCCTTCTCGGCCCTTTTAAGCGCTGGCGTTCCTTTTGTGGAGGATATCGCCACCAGTGAACCCAGCGAAGATGAGCTGGCTGCCGAAGAGGCCGAATCCGATACAGAAGAAGACGAGACACTTGCTCTTGAAGATTACCTCGCCAATATCGACACAGACGATACGATTGGCTTGTATCTCAAAGAGGTCAGTCGCGTTCCCTTGCTCACTGCCGAGGAGGAAGTAGAACTGGCCCAACGCATCGAGCGCGGACGCATGGCGCGTGAGGAGCTGGCAAAAGGAAAGGTCAGTCAGCGCCACCGCACCGAACTACGTCGCCTGATCGAGGATGGCTGGGCTGCTCGCGAGCACCTGATTACAGCTAACTCCCGTTTGGTCATTTCAGTTGCCAAGAAGTATATGGGACGCGGTGTACCCTTCCTTGATCTGATCCAGGAAGGCAACATCGGTTTGATCCGCGCCACCAAGAAATTCGATTACCGCCGCGGACACAAGTTCAGCACCTACGCCACTTGGTGGATCCGACAGGCTGTGACGCGCGCGATCGCCGACCAGGGACGCACCATCCGCGTGCCGGTGCATATGGGCGATCAGATCAACAAACTGTTGCGCGTACAACACCAGTTGACACAACGCCTGGGGCGCGAGCCATCCGTCGAGGAACTGGCCGACGCACTGGAAGTTCCACCCAAGAAGGTAGAGAATATGATCCAGGTGGCGCGCCGTCCACTTTCATTGGAGACCCCTACTGACGATGAAGAGGATTCAGTGCTGGGTGATTTCATCGAAGACGATGAAGCGCCTCCACCGGATGACACCGCCACCTACAACCTGTTGCGCGAGCACCTGGGCGAAGTGATGAACGGACTGCCTCCACGCGAAGTTCGCATACTACAATTGCGCTACGGTCTACTGGATGGACAGGCGTACACACTCGAAGAAGTTGGCCGCAAGATGGGCGTGACGCGCGAACGTGTGCGCCAGATCGAGGCACAGGCGCTAAGTCGCTTGCGGCACCCTACCATCCGCAGGAAATTGCGCGATTACCTGGGTGAATAATTACAATTCAGCGTCAAAAAGCGACACAACGGCGGTGTCGCTTTTTGTATTTGATACACTGGCGGATGCAGCATTCGTATTTGTCCATATTGTTGTGCCTCACCCACTTCAGCCTACTCGCCCTTATCTACTGAAAAATACATCCGGGATTCCCCAACTCAAGAAAAGAGTATATCGATGCAACGGATAGGGTAAACCAGCCGTGCAAGTAAAGCTGCAAAAAGATGATGATATGGATTTACAATCCATATCGTTTTGATTTCAGATAAAATACGAGCGAACATGAAAAAGACTTATGTTTTCTATCCCTTCTTGCTGGCAATCTACCCTGTCATCGCTCTATTCGCCCGTCTACCTGGAGGTTTGCAATTTGCATCGTTAATTCGTCCTCTCATCGTTCAAATCTTATTGGCGACGTTTGCAATAGCACTTTTTTATTTTCGAACTAAAAGCATGTTACGCGCCAGCTTGCTGGCTGCGCTGACGGTTTTCTATTTTTCATCAACAGGGTACCTCTACCGCAGCATTCAAGGTAGTCTGTTTGCAAGTGCGCCTCCAATTACGCATCTGGGGGTTGTGGTGCTAGGCGTTTTTATTGTTATCGTTGTGTCTCAACCGATCGTATGGGAAAAATACCTCACCCCACCACGCCTTCGCAGTTTGACCCGCTACCTGAATCTTGTCAGTATTTTCGTTCTAATCTACCCACTCTACCAGATTGGCACGACAATATATAGTGCATCAGATGATGCCATCCCGGCTTGGAATAAACTGGTAAAGATAGAGGAACCTCTTCAGCCGCTCAACGCGAAAGCACTTCCCGACATCTATTACATCATCCTGGATGGATATGCTAGTGCTGGCGTACTCCAGGATGTCTATCAATTTGATAATAGCGAATTCATTCAAGCGCTTCAACAACGCGGGTTTTATGTTGCGACGCAAAGCCGGAGCAATTACATCTGGACCATGCTTTCGCTCTCGTCTTCTTTGAATATGGATTATATAGGATTCGCTACAGAAAAAGCGGGGCCTGAATCTGGAAACATCCTGCCATTATATGAACTTATCCATCAAAACCAGGTTCGCTCTCTTCTAAAAGAAGCGGGCTATTCGATTGTGACAGTCAGCACGGATTATCCGTTTACCGACTGGACGGATGCGGACGTATACTTGTATCCATATAAATACAACCCCAGCGAACTGGAACGCTTCTATCTTAGTTTGACTGCTCTCGGCGCATTGTATGACCCAGAATTCTCGTTTACAGATGACTTGCGCTCTATCCTTCCCTTGCCCAGTTACGGCACACGCCGTGAACGAAACCAATACGCGCTCGAGCAATTATCAACGATCCCGGAAATTGACGGGCCGAAATTTGTCTTTATTCACATTATTGCCCCTCATCCACCGTTTGTTGTAGACGAAAATGGGAATGCGCTCGACCACACTCTTCCTTACCTGCCAGCAGACGGCTTGGCTTCGTTCGGCACTTCAGACGCATATCAATCTTTATATGTCAAACAGCTCCAATTTGTGAATAAGCAGATCCAGAAAGCGCTAGACAACATACTCTCGAAATCAAGCCAGCCACCTATCATTATCATTCAGGGAGATCACGGCGGCGGTTCCCTATTACAGTCTTCCTTGGAACAATCCTGCTTGTTTGAGAGGACATCCATTCTCAATGCTTACTACTTTCCAGGTGTAGGACCACAGACCTTATACCCATCTATTACTCCAGTGAATAGTTTTCGCGTTGTTTTCAACACCTACTTCGACGCACAATATACTCTCCTGCCTGATAAAACATATTTTTCTCATATTGCTCGTCCATATGACTTTATAGATATTTCAAATCAAATAGAAACCACTTGCCAAACTCAGTAAACAACTCCGGAAACAACAGTGTACCTATTAAAAAGTCTATCACTTTCAAGTGCTCTGAAACACCATGACAATCTTAAAAAAGATAAACAAACATAAACTCCAACTCTTCTCAATACTATTCGTCGCGCTTGGTGTTAGGTTGACAGGCATTTTCCTTCGACCATCGATCCGGTATGATGAAGCCTTTTCAGTCCTGTTCTCTGAGAAAGGCCTACAAGCTATGATAGCAGGCACACTATCATTAACAGGTTCGAGCGCTGCCGATATTCACCCGCTCGGATATTACGCATTACTCTGGGGTTGGATGCGGCTCTTCGGTGATTCTTTGATTGCAACCAGAATACTTTCGTTACTGGCAGGAATGGGGGTAATCATCCTGACTTATATCCTTTCAAGTGAACTGTTCAATAAACGGGTTGCCCTCCTTGCAGTTTCTTTGGTCGCTTTATCGCCCTTTCAGGTGCGGTATTCCCAAGAAATACGAATGTACGCATTTTTAGCATTCTGGCTGCTGCTTGCAACACTCGCTTACTTTTATGGGACGAAATCTATGAAATGGTATTGGTGGGGGATTTTTTCCTTATCTGCCGCACTGGCTCAATATACGCACAATTTGGCTGCCTTTTATCTCATCACCTTGGCCGCAATACCGCTATTTACAAAAGACTGGAAATCCCTTAGGGCCGTCGTTGTCTCTAGTGGACTTGCAATCATTTTATATTTGCCCTGGTTGGTCCA
Organism: uncultured Anaerolineaceae bacterium; assembly: GCA_964560935.1. Lineage (GTDB taxonomy): Bacteria > Chloroflexota > Anaerolineae > Anaerolineales > Villigracilaceae > JAABUE01. The sequence continues at coordinate 27,282 of CAZLOC010000005.1, forward strand.
TCTCCCCTCTCAATTTGCTAAGATCGTCCAATCTTACTGGATTGAACGTCCGGGTGGTGAAAAATTTTTTACCCTCTTGTTAACCTATACTACCTATCTGCCTCTGCCTGACAGTTGGATTCTTCCAGCAACATTTGTCTCTTTACTTATTTTTTCCCTTGCGTTATGGCAAACCATCAAAAGCAGACGCAGAGAAAATTTTATTAAAGGCTTCCTGGTTTTTTACCTTACGTTTGCACCTCCCATCCTTGTTTTTCTTATCTCACAATGGAAACCAGTATTTTTAGAACGAACCTTTCTTCCGTCTGGGGTGATTTACTGTATCTGGGTTGCCTGGGCGTTTTTGGAAACCAATCTTCCCCCAAAAATCGGCTGGATCGCCTTGTCGGCAATCATCATTGTTTTTATAACTGGAATATTCCAATACATGGCATATGTAGATTTTCCTTACGGCCCATTTCAAGAAATGGGTGCATATCTAAACAAAAACAGACAAACTGGAGATGTTATCGTTCACTCGAATAAATTGAGCTTATTGCCATCAATCTACTTTAACAGGTCTCTGCCTCAAGAATTCATTGGGGATTTGCCGGGTGGCCAGTCTGATACGCTGGCCCCTAGCACGCAAGTTGTTCTCGGATTAGAAGAGCAACCTGACTTAGAAGCAGTTACCAGCAAGGCATCGCGTATTTGGCTGATTATATTTAAACGTTCCATTGATGAATATACACGAGCCGGACATCCAACTCACGATCATATCGCCTGGCTAAATGAGCACTACCGTTTTGATCACAAAGAAGATTGGGGTAGTCTCAAGCTATATCTATATACCAAGTAAAAACAAATCGTCATGAATTCAAAATCAAGACCGCTGAAAATTTTTCTTTACTGCACGATTGGTTTGATCTGGCTGATCGTCGTCATTCTCTTTTATGCTTATACTCATAAACCGTTTGCGCCAGATCAAATCATTGGGCTTTTAAAAGCACTCTGGCAGACCTTGATTGTTCTATTGATCTTATCAATTAGCGGAGGATTGGGTTTTTTATTGATAGGAAGCGATGATCATATCTCGCTCTCGTGTGCAGCAATCCAGGCGGCGCTAGGACTTGGGATAATCAGTGCCGTTACGCTGGTCCTGGCATCCATAATTGGATTGATCCCTTGGGCGCTTGCTATTTTCCTGATGATCAGTAGTCTCGTACTACGAAAGAGCATCCTGTCCTGGTGGAAATTATGGGGTGCTGTACGGACCCAATGGATAGAGGCAGGTCGTTTTGAGAAAGCCGTTACAGTTTTTTCTCTTCTCATCCTTTTGCTCAATTTTTTTATCGCGCTTGCGCCACCGTTAAGATTCGATTCCCTGAGTTATCATTTATCTCTTCCGCTTCGATACATACAAATTGGAAAGATCGATTACTTGCCTGACAACGTATTTTGGGGCATGCCTCAAAATACGGAAACACTATACACCCTGGTTATGCGACTCGGAGGAATTGAAGCAGCCACGCTCCTCGAATGGACAATGGGAGTTTTTGCTATTGTCGCATTGTACGACCATACAAAAAACCGGTTATCGCCACGCGCAGCCTCATGCGCTGTTGCCTGTCTGTTGGCCGGGGAAACAATATCTTCATCTCTGGCATGGGGATATGTAGAGTGGCCTTCTGCCCTGTATGCCATAGCCATGTTCGTCACTTTGGATAATGTAAATCTAGGCGAGGATCGAGATGGAGTTGTCTTGGCCGGTATCTTTGCAGGATTGTCGCTGGCAACAAAATATACTGCCGGAATTGTTCTTCTTGCAGGTCTTGGGATTATTCTATTCAAATTTCCCAGATATGGGCTTAAGGCTGTCATAATGAATGCTTTCTGGTTTGTTTTTTTTGCAACACTTACCATGCTGCCTTGGCTGTTAAAAAATGTCTTAGCAACATCCAATCCTTTTTATCCGTTTTTCTTCCCATCAGGTGCAATGAACAAAATCCGATTGGATTTTTATCAGAAAGCTCCTGCAGCAGTGGATTGGCTAAAAGCTATTACACTACCCTGGCAAATTTCGATTTGGGGGGTCGAAGGGAAAGTCGGTTATTCTTCATCCATTGGGCCACTATTATTGGGATTAAGCCCCCTGGCCTGGATACACTTGAAAAACCGGCCTGATGCAGCAAAAAGTACAATACAAAATGCATCCATTTTTGTGTTGATTGGCTTTGGAAGTTGGATAATCGCCAGCAGCCTGGCCGGTTTATTACACCAAACTCGACTCTATTTTGCGATGTTTCCTGCCTGGGCTATCCTTGCCGGAGCGGGCTTTGACACATTGAGTAAACAGACATCGATGGGCATTCGCTTCGGACGTGTTGGTGGTGTGCTGGTTCTATTAATCCTTGGCTTTAATGTGTTCAAAACATACAGCGATTTCAATACAAAAAACCCCATTGGGATCCTTTTAGGATCACAGACCCGCGAGACATACCTGCGCTCAAACCTGGGCGCGTACGCTCATGCAGTGGAAAAAATCAATGAGCTTCCACCCGATTCGAGGGTGCTTATGCTTTGGGAAGCACGTGATTTTTACTGCCTGCCGCGCTGCGATGGAGATGAAGTTATTGATCGCTGGTATCACGATGCACATATACTGAAAAACCCGGATGCTATCATCACGAAGTGGAAGTCCAGAGGCTATACACATCTGCTATATTATCGCGCAGGCGCTGATTTTGTCCGCCTCGATAACACGGACAACGACCCGGTTTTTCATTGGCAAATATTGGATACGCTTCTGGCATCCTTACCAGAAATAGGCGCGATTGGGGATAGTTACTCGCTCTACCAGTTGGATGTACCCTGAAATCGTAGCATACTTCCGGTGGACTGTTCAAACATACGATGAAAAAACACGATGAGCCGAAAAATCCCATTTCAAAACCTTAATTCCCAAAGCTGGCTAAATTTAGCCTCATTCGCAGTAATTATTTATTATTTATTGCAATTCGGCCTGGCCCTCTATGCCAACAACCTGTTCAATACAATTGGCTCGGACTATCTTTCTTTCTGGAGCGTCGGCCATATTGCTAACAATCAGGGCTATGACTATGTCTATGATTTACCGCTCCTATCGAAGGTGCAAAAACCTTTTCACGAAGACATTGTGACAGACAGGGTTTACGCGCCAATCCCTGCTCCCCTTTTTGCGATTTTTATCGTTCCCTTCCAACTTATCTCTCTACTCGATCCAGTGATAGGATTTAGCCTCTGGACGATCCTCAACCTGGTCGGTCTTATTGTCTATTTGCACTTTTTCATCAAAGACCTGCTCCCTGGTCCACTTCAATCCCGCCTTCTTGCAATATCTCTAATCTCACTGCCGGTTTTCCATACTCTATTTTGGGGACAGATCAATGTCTGGCTTGTGATCTGCATCGGCGAGTTCATGCGCGCCGCCCTTCGCGGAAAAGACTTTCAAAGCGGACTATGGCTGGCGGGTTTGCTGATAAAACCCCAAACCTTGATATTGTTGATCCCTGCCCTGCTTTTTCAGCGTTCTTGGAAGAAGCTAGCTGGTTTCACAATCGCGGCAACCGGAATAATCATTGCATCATTCGCATTAACCGGTCTTCAAGGGATGCGGTCGCTGGTAGGACTCTGGCTGAATTATGCCTCTGGCATTCCTACGAACGCCCCGGAAAACATGGTCAATTGGAGGATGGTCGCTTTACGATTAAGTCCGTTTACAAACCCTGCAATAGGTTGGGGGGCCGCCATAGCTGGCTTATTGGTGACTCTGATGGCTTGTCTTCTGCTCTGGCTCAAACCATGGTCTCAATCTAATTTTAAATTTTCAATCGCTTTGCTCGGAACACTGGCCGCGACTACAGCCATCACATGGCATTCGCATTTACATATGATGACAATCATCCTGCCACCGCTGGTTTACCTTGCCGTCCAAAATCGAATTCCTCACAAACTGGTTTATTACTGGACCTTTATGCCGCCGCTGATCTTGTTCATCGCTTTCATTCTCGGTGCGTTGGTTAAACTCGGGTATTTACCCGATTTCGAATACGAAGGGCTTTTTCTAGGGGTATGTGGATTGGCGCTGCATCTCTCCTTTCTGGCCTGGAGCGAAAGAACATTGCGAAGAGCATCGTGAAAAGAACATCCATCTTCCATCCCATCCTGTTCGGAATCTATCCCATCGTTTTTCTCTACGCGCTAATGCCTGGGGGGATACCTCTTGATAACGTGATCCGTCCGTTAGTTATCCAGGTTTCCATAATATTGGCGATGTTGGTGGTGCTAAGCGCAGTCTATAAAGAACGATTTCGGGCAGCCATCATGACGAGTTTTATTGTCGTCTTCTTCACTTCAACTGGCTATATTTACCGCACGCTCCCAAAAGGGGTATTTCATCCGCTAACGCACATGGGATTAGTAGTGCTTGGTTTTGTGATCATCCTAATCTTAAACCATCCGCTCCTGTGGACGAAATACCTGCCGCTCACACGCCGCATCACCTTGACTCCCATCCTGAATCTCATTGCCGCGCTTTCACTGGTCTACCCGTCTTATCGAATTGGAAGTGTGCTGGTTGATTCGGTGGATGACATCCGCACCCCCTGGAACGAAATCATCCAACGCCAAATCCCGCCACAAATCCTCACGACAAGCGATACGCCCGACATTTACTATATTATTCTTGATGGGTATACCCGCGCCGATGCCCTGCAGGATATCTATGGCTTTGACAACCAGAATTTTATTGAAGCGCTGCATGAGCGCGGGTTTTATGTGGCCGAGCAAAGCCGAAGTAACTATATCCGAACTGTGGTATCACTACCATCCTCCCTGAATATGAGCTATGTCAATTTCGCAGAGGACCAAGCGGGCTGGCGATCGGTCAATTACCTGCCGCTGTATGACCTCATCCGGCACGGGCAAGTGCAAACCATGCTTCAAAATATAGGGTATTCTATTGTCGCATTCGATTCCGACTTCCCCTTCACAGATTGGAAGGATGCTGATACGTATCTTTCCCCTTACAGTGTGAATATTTCGGAGTTCGAGCGTGTTTTTCTTGGCACAACGGCCATGGGCGCGTTTTTCGACACGGGACTCCCGTTCTCAAACGGCCTTCGCGCGCTTCTTCCTCTGCCAAGTTACGAAACGCGTCGTACGAAGATAAGATTCGCTTTTGACCAGGTGAGAAAAATACCCGAAATCGGCGGACATAAATTTGTCTTCGTGCATATCATCGCCCCGCACCCACCTTTCGTCTTCGATCGGGATGGGGCGGCGCAGGAATTCAGTCGCCCCTTTGCTAACCTGGACGGGGAGAACTACAAGGGGACCGAAGCAGAGTACCTTTCACAATACACTGAGCAACTGCAATTCGTCAACACAAACATCCTGCTGGTTATAGATTCCATCCTTGCCAATTCGTCCCGCCCACCCATAATCATCATCCAGGGCGACCACGGGGGCGGTTCGCACCTGGATCCCTCTTCCCTGGATACATCTTGCATGTTCGAGCGAGTCTCTATTTTAAACGCGTATTACTTGCCCGGCGGAAAAACAGACCTGCTGTATCCTTCGATCACGCCGGTCAATACCTTCCGCGTAGTCTTCAATGCCTATTTTGGGACAAACTATCCTATGCTCCCCGACCGTACCTATTACTCGCCTCACGTGAACCCTTACGATTTCGTGGATATTTCCGAAGAGATTGAAGCAACCTGCCAGACCCCTTGACGCGAATCATTACAATTCATATCAAAAAGCAGCATCGCAACAACGTTACTTTTTAGTTTCAGGTGAGAGAGTATGAACGCACCCTGACTGTAAAAGGCGACTGGCAGGCTTCGCTAGACCGTCATTCTATGCAGTGGGCCGTCCTGCCGCGCACCGCTTCCCTCGTGCCCGCTCTCCAAGCCGAGAGTTGGCAAACGCTTTATTCCGATCAAACCGCCATTATTCTGCGTCGCCCATAACACCCCGCGTGGGAGGCCCGGGAACGAAATCGCCCCCGTAAAATCAAATTAAAGCGGGGCTAAAATCAGCGTCCAGATTGGTCAACCCGGCTTCTTTGGCCATGCGGACCGCCGCATTGTACTCGCTGGCTGTGATTCGGCGGTTTAATTCCGGAAAATGGCTGGCGTTGTAAGCGGGGTGATACTGCGCCATCAAGTTGAGATAGGTGCTTTTCGAAATCTCATTCGCTAAAAACTGCACGATTTGCCGCGTCCCGGCCAGGTTGCGCGGCAAGACCAGGTGACGGACGAGCAGGCCGCGGGTGGCGAGACCGTCCTCGTTGGTTTGTAAATCTCCCACCTGGCGGTGCATCTCCCTGACAGCCGCGCGGTTCACTTGTGGGTAATCCAGCGCGCGGGAATACTTTTTGGCATGTCCCCCGTTTGCAAATTTCATGTCCGGCATGTAAATGTCAACAATGCCATCTAAAAGCTTTAGGCTCTCCAGCGAGTCATAACCGCCAGTATTGTAAACCAGAGGTAAACGAAGCCCGCCCGGCGCAGCTAACGTCAATGCGGCCAGGATCTGTGGCACGACATGGCTCGGCGAGACCAGGTTGATATTATGGCACCCCATAGCCTGAAGATCGAGCATGATGCTTGCCAGCTCCTGCGAGCTGACCTCATTGCCAGAATCCCTCTGGCTGATATCGTGGTTCTGGCAGAACTGACAGCGCAGGTTGCAGCGTGCAAAGAAAATCGTGCCGGACCCCTTCCAGCCGCGCAATGGGTCTTCCTCGCCCAGATGCGGTCCGTAACTGTTCACCCTGGCCTGAGGGCCCGTTTTGCATACTCCCAGATCTCCAGCCAAACGATTGATTTCACAACGCCGAGCACACAAATCGCAACGCTCCATCCGCATGTAAGCAATGCTAACTCGTTCTCCTAACTCAGCAGCGGACATTTGTAAATAGGCAGGGAAAATCATTCTGGTATTACTATACAGAAATTGGCTCCTTCTTGCAAGCCTGAAAGGGGTACTA
>CAZLOC010000006.1:0-33249 GCA_964560935.1 uncultured Anaerolineaceae bacterium
TCCCCGGGTAGCCTGGGCGGCTGGTCGGTGCGCTGGTATTCCTGGAGATATTTCTTGAAAGCGATCCAATCGGAGGGCTGGACCGCGTAGACCTGCACGTCCAGGCGGTTGTAGTTCATGACGTAGAGCGACAGGGCCGGCTTCTTGGAGGCAGGATCGAGCGTGACAAAAGTACCCTCCGGGCCGATCAGGAAGGGCTCCGCCGGGCCGACCTTGAATGCCAGCTGCCGGTCCCTGCCGAGCGTTTGCCCGAAAACATCCTTGATTTCGCCTCCCACCGTGACCTTGTAGGTAGTACGGCCCTCAGTTGCCCCGCGGATATTGATCGTATTGCCGATAATATTGATCGTGACTCCGGGGATCTCCGGCTCGACGCGCAGCATATTCTCTTTGTAGGATTCGGCTTCGAGCGGGTTGTTGAATTCGATGAAGAGGGGCGTCAGCGGCGGGCACTCATCGTCATACCAGGAGCAGCCGTGACGGACGATAGCAAGCGGCGCATAAGTTTGAAAGCTGTAAGTTTGAGAACTTTCGGTGACCAGCGGCCCTTCGGCGGAGGGGGTTCCGGGACCGATCTCGACGCTGATGGTGCTGTCCTTGGGCAGGGATTGGGTTGCCTTGAACGCCAGCCAGCGGCCTTCGCTTGCGTTCTCGACCAGTTGGCTGAGGGTCTCGTCCTGCGCGATTTCTTCGTCCGTTGCCAGCCTGACCCTGACCGGCTCGCCCTCGGCTTCGACCTTTATCGTTTCCAGCACAGCGCCCGGATCGATGCGTTGGTCGAAGGAGACGAAAAACAAGGGGTCGAGCGTTTGCGGCTCGGTGGAATATGGATAGGTACCCTGTACGGTTGGCGGAGGGGTGCGGAATTTGAACTGCACAGTTTCGGCCAGTTTTCCCCCGGTTGCCGAAGTGGTTCCTGCGGGAACAGTGACCGTGTATTCGGTTGCCATCGGCATGCGGTCGATCAGCTCGGAATCGAACTGGAAGTTGAGCGTCTTGGTCCCCAGCCAGCGCCAGGTCCCCGGCAGGGAGGGTTCGATCTGCACCGGTGATTCTTCGTTCGACAGGTCTTCCAGCGTGGCCAGCGGCACCATCGGCTGGTTGAAGGTCACGTTGACGAAGGGCGCAATGGGGACATCGCCCTCCGGGCTGTAGCGCAGCACTTCCAGCGGTCCTGCGAGAACATCGGGCGCGGTTTCTTCGGGCGGGAGCGGGAAAGGCTCTGAAACGGTCTGCCCTGCCCGCGGCGGGGGCAGAACTTCTTCCGGCAGCCTGAAAGCCTGCCTGTCATCCGGTTCGCTGGCCAGCGGCGGCAGGCGCAGCAGGATGCTATTGATCTCTTCAAGCGTTAAAGGCTCTCCCGATGCTACGGGCAAAGGGACATATTCCTGGGGCTGCGAGGCCCCATCGCTCAGGGTAATGGACAAACCGGGGCCCTCTTCATCCTCCTGCGCGGACGGGCTTACGCCGGTTTCGCCGGGCGAGGTACGATCGGGCGGGATGGTTTGGCCCGGGCCATCTGGCCGGTTGAAATTGCGACCGATCAGATAAGCAGCAACGGCTGCCAATAAGAGCACGACAAGGACAATCAACCCCCGATATTGCTTCAATTTTCCTACCATGATCACAGCCCTCCTTCACGCTTGCAAAACGACGATGCTATATCTTCTCACAAAACAACGACGTCAGAAAGGGCCAATTGGTTCCAGTAAATGACAAACCGGTGTTCAGCCGACTTTGATCGTCGTTTTAGGGTAGTTCTCTGAACTGCATATTTTCTTGAAGATAGTTTGCCAGCTCTGTTCCCGGATACCCCAGCACCCAGATATTGTTCACGCGCCCCCATGCGAAGGCGCCGATACGCGCCATGCCGCGCTGAAGAGCCTCCTCGTACAGGTTCTGCGCCCCGGCGTGCTCGTCCGAAATGCGGTTGGGGTTGGCGCCCACGCTGAGCAGGATCAGGTCCACGGGCTGCTGCTCGAATATCAGCGGATACAAGGGCACGCTTCCAAAAGCGACTTCCGTGCTGTTCAACCCGAACAGGTCGATCACCTGCCAGTCGGAATAATACGGAACGGTCCCGGCGTCGCCGATGGCCAGGGTCATTTCGTGGCGGTCGTTGTATTCGCTCAGCAGCGTGCCGAAGGTTTTGTAAGCGCTGATGCCGTCCGCGTAGAAGTTTTGATTGCGGATCGTGCTGTCCAGTCCGCTCAGGTTGCCCAATCCGATCAAGGAAAGGCCTGCCAGCAAGATCAGCTCCCAGGGTTTGGTAGACTGGATGCCCCCGCGCAGCAGATCAAAGATGGTCATCCCGCCGATGGCTACCAGGATGCTGATGAAGGGCGTGGCCGGGTAGATAAAACGCCAGTTGAACCCCATGGCATGCACGGGGAAGAGATAGAAGACCAACAAGAACAGGACGGGTGCTAAAACTACAAAATACTCTTTTCTCAAGCGCAAAAGCGCAGCCAGCAATAACACGCTGATACCCGGCAGCAGGTAGAGCAAGTAGGTCCCGACTTCGTTTGCACCCCCAAACAGACCGGCTCCGTGCAAAACCTTCATATAAAAGGGCAGCGGTAATATCAGGTCATAATACAGATAGCGCCACAGGAAATAGGATGCTCCCGGCAAAACATATAATCCCAAGCTGAACCAGACCAATCGTTTGCGCACTGCTGGAACGCTGAAAAGCCATCCGCATGCTAAAAGCAGGAGGGAGATCACGTTGCCTTCCGGGCGGGTCAGGCCGATCCCCAATCCCACCAGCGGCGACCAGAACAGCAGCCGCGAACCGACCAGCAGGCCGACAGTCACCATGTAGACCATCAGGCTGATCAAAACGATGAACAGTGTGGTTTCCATTCCGGCGATAGCGTGGATGGCGGTGATGGGCAGCATGGCAAGCAGATAGGCTGCAAACGCGCCGAAGAACAGCCGCGCTTTGAGCGGGAATCCCCTGGTCAGTGTGTAAGTCAGCAGGGAAGTCATTGCAAATGCGCCGCAGGTCAGCAGCACACCGACGATCTTGGAGAACGTGGCGACGTTCACGCCGATAAAATGGGGCAACGTCATCAGCAACATCCACAAAAAAGTAGTGTAACCCTCCACTGGCGGCAGGCCGGGGTTATAGGTCGGCCCGAAGCCTGCTGCCAGATTTTTCGAATAGCGGAATGTGATGTAGGCGTCGTCGATCGTGAATGAGTAGATTTGCGCTGACAGCCAGAACAGGAACAGGTGACCGATGACCGAGAAAAGGACGGCACCGATCAGTAATCCATCTTTCTTTTCTTTCCCCTCGTTCAAAACCGCGCCCGAAGCTGCCAGCAGATAAGCGGCCACCCCCACGCCCCAACCAATGACCGGACTCAACTGGATCAACGCATCTCGCACCAGCGAGCCGGGCGCGAACAGGAAGATCCATGAGAGAAAGCCAAGCCCGCTGCTGAAGATGGATGTGAATAGCAAAAACCCGACCTGTATGAATTCCGGTTTTTGCATCCATGCCAACAACGCCTTACCGGGTTGTGTCTGTTTTTGAACCATCCAGAGCACAGGCAAATGTGCCAGAAACACGATGGTAATTATCAGTATGCTGGGGTTGGATAGTTTCGAGACAACCGCTGCAATCAGGCCAATCGCGCTGACGAGTGTGGAGAAAAGAAAAAAGTTGCGTGCCTTGCCCTCGGTGAAACCCATCGGTTGAATTCCTCTGCAAAATGCGAACTGGTCAAAAATTGTAACACCTTATGTCACCCTGAGCCAACGGCGAAGGGTCTCCCGCGCTTTGCGCGGGGATTCCCTTCGACCCAGCTCAGGGCGGGCTTCGCTCCCTGCGGTCGTTCACACCGTCCCGGTGTCCTTCGGGAGAATGACATTAAGTTTCCGATGTTAGGCACTCCAAAAAACGAGTAACAAGGCTTCATGTCGTTACTCGTTTCTGCTTTACTGAACACTGATAACTGATTACTGGTTATTCTATTCCTTCCATCAGCTTAATCGGGACGACCGCCGCGCCGACGATGCCCGGTCCGGTATGTACGCCCAACACGGGGGAGATGCGCATGACTTCGAGTTTTGCCGCGTTCAAACGCGCAGATAGTAAATTGGATAGGTTGTCTGCACCTTCATGAAAGCGGCCGTGCAACACAGTTACCCATACAGGTGTGTCTGTGTACATCTCGTGTAGATGGCTGGCAATGCCCTCCAACGCCTGCGGGATAGTGCGGCTCTTGCTGACCGTGCTGTACTTGCCATCCGTACGGTCAACGCGGATGATGGGTTTGATCTTGAGCGCCGCGCCCATCAAAGCCTGTACCCGCCCGATGCGCCCTCCGCGCGCCAGGTATTCCAGCGTTTCGAGCGTGTAAATCACCTCGGTCTGTTCACGGATGGCGAACAGGCGTTCTTTGATGGCATCCATGCCCCAGCCGGCTTTGGCTGCCATGGCCGCGGCCAGGACCTGGAAGCGTTCGCCGCCTGACAGCGTCATCGTATCGAATACATTCACCACAGCATTTTTGACCTGTTCTGCGCCCAGGCGAGCCGAGTTGAACGTACCGCTCAAACCGGATGAAATGTGTAGAGACATAATGTTCTTGCTAGATTCGGCCAGTTTCTGATACAAATCGGCAAACGCGCCGCTGGATGGTTGCGCCGTAGTTGGGATTTGAGGTCGCATGGCCTCCAGCCGGTTATAGAACTCATCGGGGGTCAGGTCAGCGGAATTGACTTCGCCCTCAGGGAACTGGATGAACAGTGGGGCCTCGACGATTCCCAGGCTCTCGCGCTCATCGGCGGGCAGGTCCGCCGCGCAGTCGGTTACGATTTTCATGAATTTTCTCTCTTTCGGATTTGTTATTTCGGTGATTATACTTGTAGAACGGAGATTTTCTGTGATAAATTTATCAATTCGTCCATACAAATCTGATGACTTTGCAGTGGTCACAAGCCTGTGGCGGCGCGCCAGGGAGCAGGCCTTCCCTGAATTCCAGCACAGGAAGGGTCATACCTTCGAAGAAGACCAGGCTTATTTTCGCGATGTGATCCTGGTCAACAACGATGTCTGGGTAGCAGAAGTGGATGGGGAACCAGTTGCCTTTATGGCAATCGCAGGTGATTTCATTGATCAATTGTATGTCGATCCTGAGCATCAGCGTCGTGGACTTGGCAAAGCGTTACTCGACTACGCCAGGTCTTTATCCCCTGAACATCTCTGGTTGTATACGCTCCAGATCAATACCAATGGTCGGGCTTTCTACGAGAAGAATGACTTTTGCGCTGTCAAACTCGGTATCAGCCCGCCGCCCGAATCCGAACCGGATGTGGAATACCACTGGAACGCGATGGAGTAAAATACCGACATGACCATCAATCATCCGACCATCGCCACCAACTTCGGGGTACGTTCAACATTCGTAGAAGTAAACCTATCACAGTTGAGCTACAACCTGCAGGCCATTAGGGAAAAGGTCTCTCCTGCGAAGATCATGATTGTGGTGAAAGCCAACGCCTACGGACATGGCCTGACGGAGGTAGCCAAATATCTCGACTCTCAGGTGGATTACATTGGTGTCGCGGTGTTGGAAGAAGGCATCCTGTTGCGTGAAATTGGCGTGAAAGCTCCCATCCTGGTGTTGGGCGGTATCTGGGGCAACCAGATACCGGCTTACATCGAAAACGACCTGACGCTCACCGCCCCCTCAGTGGAGCGTTTGGAACAAATCGATCAGGCTGCCGAAACCCTGGGCAAAAAGGCCAAAGTTCATCTCAAGGTGGATACAGGTATGGAGCGTATCGGCGTGCATTATTACAATGCCCAAACGTTACAAGAAGCGGCGCTCAATTGTAAGCACGTCGAGGTAGAAGGCATCTTCTCGCACTTCGCTAATGCGGATGCAGCCGATTTATCTCATGCGCAACTGCAACTCGAACGTTTCAACGAAGTGCTGCGCTTCTATGAAAAATATGGCCTGCGGATGCCCATCCGTCATATGGCGAATTCGGGCGGCATCCTGCAATTGCCTGATTCTTACTTCGATATGGTGCGACCAGGCATTCTGTTCTACGGCGTCTACCCCTCGCCAGAAGTTGAGCGCTCCATTGAAGTGCAACCTGCACTGGCCTGGAAATCGCGCGTGGTTTATTTCAAAGTCACGCAACCGGGACACCCTGTCAGCTATGGTTCCGCCTGGCAATCCGACCATAACGTGCGCATCGTCACGGTCCCGGTCGGGTATGGAGACGGTTACTTCCGCAGCATGTCCAATAAAGCGCAGGTGGTCATTCATGGTAAAAAGTATCCGCAAGTTGGACGTGTATGTATGGACCAGATCATGGTCAATATCGAGCAGGATTCGGCCTTCAACGGTGATGAGGTCATCCTGATTGGCGAAGCGCAGAACGGCGAACGTGTCACCGTAGAGGAACTGGCCGAATGGGCCGGCACAATTCCCTATGAGATCCTGACCAACATTAATACGCGCGTACCGCGTATCTACATCACCGAGTAATCCCGCTACATTGATAGAAGGACTGTGACGGGATAATCCCGCTTCATTGAAAGAATTAATGTGGCGGGATAATCTGGTAAAATCGCATCGAAACGTCAACCAGGCGTCGGCCTGGTTTTTGTTTGTCTCGAATGGACTTATCAACGCAAAGTACTGTCCTTATTTCTGCCGCGGTCTTTACTGCGGCGTTGTTGTTCGCCATAGCCGGACATTCAGGAGCGTCCGCTTATCTGGCCATCTTTGGCCTGCTGGGCATGGCGCCCGGCGTTATAAAGCCCTCTGTCCTGGCGCTCAATGTCGTGGTGGCCTCGATTGCCACCTACAAATTCACCCGCGCGGGGCATTTTTCCTGGCGGCTTATCTGGCCTTTCATCCTGACGTCCATCCCCTTCTCGTTTCTGGGCGGGTTGATCAGCCTGCCCACGCCCGTTTACCGCATCCTGGTTGTGATGTTGCTGGTCTATGCCTCCTTGCGCATGCTTTTTGACGTGCCCAATAAAAATGGGACTCAGCCAGACTTCCCACCCATCTGGCTTTCACTGCTGCTCGGGGCCGGGATCGGTTTTGCAGGTGGACTGATCGGGATAGGCGGCGGCGTCTTGCTCAGCCCGATCCTGCTTCTGACCAACTGGGCCGGCCCGCAACTGACGGCGGGCACCATCGCTGTCTTTGTGTTGGTGAACTCCATCTCGGGCCTGCTCGGACATTGGTCTGCTTCGATGTACTTGCCATCGCAACTGCCGGTGTGGGGTGTGGTAGCCTTGTTCGGTGGCTGGATTGGGGCTGAGATTGGCAGCCGCAGGTTGTCTGCGACTACCATTCGGCGCATGTTGGGCGTGATTTTGTTGATAGCCGGTTTGCGGATGTTTTTCTAATATCGAGTAGAATTCTCGACATGAGGTGATTGTGAAAAAGAATATTTCTATGTACTTTAATCTTTTAGGGATCGCCGGGGTTGTGGTTGCCCTGGACCAGTGGACGAAATGGCTGGTACGTGAGAATATCCCGTTTGCAACGCAATGGCTGCCAGAAAGCATGCAATGGCTGCTGCCTTACGCGCGACTGGTGCACTGGCAGAACAGCGGGGCAGCCTTTGGTATGTTCCAGGGCGGCGCTGCAGTGTTCACCGTGCTGGCGTTTGTCGTTATCGGGGCGATCCTGTTTTATTACCCTCAGATCGAGTCGGAAGGCTGGATGTTCCGGCTGGCGTTGGGGTTGCAGTTGTCAGGCGCATTGGGTAACCTGATCTCCCGCCTGACACATGCTGGAAAGGTCACAGATTTCATATCGCTTGGCACATTTCCTGTTTTCAATATTGCCGATTCAGCCATCACTGTTGGGACGGCAATACTAATTCTGGGGGTGTGGCTCAAAGAACGGGCAGAGAGGCAAGCCCGGGCTGAGTCTGAGGCGCAGGGGAACAGGGAGCATACGGTCCTGTCCGAAGAATAAGTCTAGATGACCGACCGGCGTGAAGTCTTTGAGTTCCAGAAGGAGCAGGATGAACGGCTCGATCATTTTTTGGTCGAGCGTTTGCCAGAGTTTTCGCGTTCGCGTTTACAGGGGTTGATCAAGGACGGTTTTGTCACTGTTGATGATATGCCGGCGAAAAAAGGCGGGCAGAAATTGGAGCCGGGTTCACAGGTAGAAGTGCGCATTCCGCCGCCCGTGCCGACGGGGTTGGTGGGGGAGGATATTCCGCTCGATATTATTTTCGAAAACGACGACCTGCTGGTGGTGAATAAACCGGCTGGGATGGTAGTGCATCCCGCTGCCGGGCACGATACCGGGACGCTGGTGCATGCCGTGCTGGGCTATGACCCGGATATCGAGGGGATCGGCGGAGAGGAGCGACCAGGTGTGGTGCATCGCCTCGATAAAGAGACCTCGGGCTTGATCCTGCTGGCGAAAAATGACCGCGCCCACCACTGGCTGCAAGACCAGTTCCGCCTGCGCCAAGTGGAGAAGACCTATCTGGCGCTTGTCGATGGCGCTCCGCCGACGCCCAGCGGCCGGGTGGAAGCGCCTGTCGGCCGCGACCCCAGCCACCGCAAGAAAATGGCGGTCATGCCGCTGGGCAAGGGACGTGAGGCGGTGTCAGAGTATGTGACGCTTGAGACATTCGAAAAGCACACCTTGCTGGAATACCATCCGCTAACCGGACGCACGCACCAGATCAGGTTGCATTGCATGTTTTTGGGCTGCCCGATTGTGGGGGATAAGATTTATGGGCATCGCAAGTCGTCCATTGATATAGACCGGCATTTTTTGCACGCGGCGCGCTTGAAAATCATCCTGCCGGGCGAGAAGCAGGCCAGGGCGTTCGAAGCGCCATTGCCGGATGAGTTGCAGACAATTCTAGATTCTCTTCGCTGATGGAGGAAACATGGAATATATAGACCTTCGCTCCGACACTGTCACAAAGCCCACACCTGAGATGCGTGAAGCCATGGCAAAGGCTGAAGTGGGTGATGATGTGTATGGGGATGACCCGACCGTCAACCGCTTGCAGGAGATGTCGGCAGAAATGACCGGGCACGAGGCTGGATTGTTCGTCGCTTCGGGCACGATGGGGAATCTGGCGGCGGTGCTGGCGCATTGCCAGCGCGGGGATGAGGTGATTCTAGGGAAAGAAGCGCATACCTATCGATACGAGGCGGGCGGGATTTCTGTATTGGGCGGGGTGCATTCCTGTCAATTGCCGAACCAGCCGGATGGTTCGATTGCGTTGGATGATATTGAAGGCGCAATCCGTGCGGATGACCCACACCAGCCCATCACGCGCCTGATCGCGTTGGAAAATACGCATAACCGCTGCGGCGGGACGTATCAGTCGGTGGAATATACCCTTCGGGTGGCGGGGTTTGCGCATGCGCGCGGGCTGAAAGTCCATTTGGATGGTGCGCGTGTGTTTAACGCGGCGGCGGCGTTGGGTGCGCCAGTCAAAGATTTGACCGCGCCAGTTGATTCGGTCACGTTTTGCTTGAGCAAAGGGCTTTCAGCTCCGGTTGGATCGGTGCTGTGTGGATCAATAGAATTTATTAAAAAGGCGCATCGTGCGCGCAAATTGTTGGGTGGGGGGATGCGTCAGGCCGGAGTTCTGGCAGCGGCAGGGATTGTGGCGCTGGAGAAGATGGCGCCCCGCTTGGGTGAGGACCATGCTCGGGCGCGCACGCTGGCCGAGGGTCTGAGCGAGAACCGTGGTTTAGTCCTGGATGCGGGTACGCCTGCAACGAATATGATCTTTATGAACCTGGCGGAGGGTGTCCCAATTCCCGCACCAGAAGTAGCGGAAAGGATGAAGGAGCGTGGTGTTTTGGTCGGTGTTGCAGGTGTACGGCGCTTTCGTCTGGTGATGCATTGCTGGATTGATGACGAGAGTGCAGAGAGGGCAGTAGCTGCTTTCAGCGATGTGCTGATCCATTAAACTTTGTCGACAGAGAAATGCACAGCGCTATTTTCAAGCGCCGTGCATTTTTTTGATAGATCGGATGTCATCCCAATGGAACGGATCTGGCTCGATCTGATTGCGGCCTCGGTTTTTTGCTTTGTATAGGCGTTGATCGGCAAGGTATATGAACCTGTCGATTTCATCCGCTTCATCAGGGAAAACGGAAATGCCCTGGCTTACGGTCGGGGCCGGGATTTTTTTATGCTTGGGGTGACTGAGAACAAGTTCTTGCATGGTTTTTTGTATGCGCTTGGCAACTTGATGCGCTTCGTCCCCTCTAGCGCCAGGTAGTGCAATTGCAAATTCTTCTCCACCCCAGCGACCAACAATATCACCCTTTTTGATATTTTGCTGGATGGTTTCGCATAGTTTTATTAACACCAGGTCGCCAACCTGATGACCAAAAGAGTCGTTATAGCGTTTAAAGTAATCAATATCGAGCATGATCAGGCTGACAACCTTTTTTCCAAGTTGAGCATCATCGATAAGTTCTTGCAATGCTTGGAGAAAAGACCTGTGGTTGTATGTGCCCGTCAGGCTGTCCAGGCGGGACTGCCTTTCCACTTGCTTGTGGTGGAATGTGTTGTCCAGCGCAAGGGCAGCGTGCTGAGTTAAGTTCGAAAGCAGCTCCATATCGGTGTGACCGAACGTGTTGGCTTTGTATGAAGCTACGGCAAGTAAGCCATTGATATGTACTGTTCTCATGGGGACACCAATCCAGGACAGGCTGGATCTGTTTTTTCCAATGATATTTCTCTGGATACCTGCTATCTGGATCTCATCTCTTAGGTCAGGTAAAAATAAAGTTGTCTGGTTTTTAATGACCCAACCAGCAAGTGTGTTGTCAATTGGAACCTCAACATCGGTGAAGTACTCGCCGTCATCGTAAAATAAATCTAACCGGATCGCACCGTTATCCACAAGACCAACATAATAAGAATCTGCCGCAAGCGCTTTCTGGAGGGCGGCGTTCAGTAAGGACAGGACTTGATCGGTTTCAAGCGATGAGTTGATTTGTTGGCTAAATGTGTTTATGGTTTCAAGCCTGCGTATATGGTCTTGTGTTGTCTGGCGCAAGCGCAAAATGGTTTCTGTGATGACGATTGATGCAGCCAAGGGGATAAAATGGATCGTCCAGTCCAAGAAGCTTGTTAACTCGTTTAGATATATTATGGTGTTTGAGGTTTCACTAATTATGATTAAAAGATACGTTGGCCCACGCCCTGAAAGGATGGATATGGAAGTTACAGCCAAAATTAATAGAATATCGAAGAAAATATGGCGAGTTTCATCCAGCGCAATGGCCACTAGGCTCAAGCCAAGCCCGCTGATAGCAGCATTTGCCCAGATATAAAGCGTCCGATATTTTTTGATGCGTGGAGCAATCAGTAAGGTTTGTAAGAGGACATAAATACTGCCCCCAATCCCAGTGCTGATCATGACAAATTCTTTTTTCTGCTCGGGATAATTGCCAAAAATCACATCGAGGATAATTACTA
Organism: uncultured Anaerolineaceae bacterium; assembly: GCA_964560935.1. Lineage (GTDB taxonomy): Bacteria > Chloroflexota > Anaerolineae > Anaerolineales > Villigracilaceae > JAABUE01. Next base: position 11,463 of record CAZLOC010000006.1, read on the forward strand.
AAAATATGATTGATGCTGCTATTGAGGATGGCAAAACATAACCGGTAAATTCCTGGTATTTAATATTCTTAAGAATATCCGATAATTTCATATTTCACAATCCTCTAGTTCGTTCTTTTCCCACACACGTTCGAACGCAGCCACAATTTCCGGGTCAAACAGGATGCCGGCTTGTTCCCTCAAGTATTGCAAAGCCTCTCTGTCAGGAATATGCTTACGATACGGACGATCACTGGTCAGTGCGTCAAATGCGTCTGTAACTGCAAATATGCGCGCTTGAAATGGAATATCTTTGCCAGTGAGCCCAACCGGATATCCGCTACCGTCCCATCGCTCATGATGATAGCGAATGATAGGTAAGGTCTCTTGCAAGAAGGGTATACCCTCAACCATACGTGCTCCGATATCAGGGTGTGTGTGCATGATATTCCATTCATCCTTGGTCAAGGGTGCTGGTTTGTGCAAGATGGCATCGTTGATACCGATTTTTCCAATATCATGAAGCAGCGAACCTCGCTCAAGTGTCTTTAGAGAAGTCGAATTCAAACCAAGTTCAATTCCCAGCAGGTAAGCCAACCTGCTTACCCTTGAACTGTGTCCTTCCGTTTCGCGGTCGCGAGCATCTAATGCGGAAATCAATGCGGCGAGTGTGTTGTCATAGGCAAGCTCCAGTTCCTCGTATGCCAATTCAATCGTTTTCGCTTGTTGTTGAGATTCAACCTGCAAGATTGACCGTTCCAGAGCAAGGATGGCTTGATTGGCCAGTGTTTGCATGTTAGAAGCGTGACGGGAGAAGTACTCTTGAATTTTAGGAACATTTAGCCAGAGTGCACCGTATTTTCGGAGGGGAGTTTGCAAAGGAAAGCAGATAATAGCAGAAACCTGATCGGGCGTTACATGGACGGTCTGACCGGATTGGAGCGTCTGTTGGATAAGATCCATTGGATGTCGGCTACCTGGGTGCGTTCCACTTTCGTCAATTTCAACTTCCACCTCAATTTGTTGTTCTTTCGTGAAAAGTACAATACCGGCCACAAATGCACCGGTGATTTTTGTGGCAGTTTCAGCGATATGTCGTGCTGCTTGCCCCAGTTCCTCTGCTTTTATAATGTTCACACTCAAGTTATAAAGTTGTGTAGTTGTGCTAAGCGTATTACGCAACTCTTGATAAAGCCAAGCGGATTCGACGGCATTTGCAGCTTGAGACGAAAGCAAATTAGCCAGTGATTCGTCGTTCTCGCTGAAAAAGATTTCTCCCTGTTTTCCAAAAGCTAAAATAGCTCCGATACTCAAGCGGTGAAGGCGAACTGGGATCGCAAGTAGACTTCGTAAGCCATTATGATCGATTTCAATATGGGCGGCTTTGCTGTATTTTCGTACATCCCGAACTCGAAATGCTTCATAAGCATTTAAAGCTGCTTGAACAGTAGTGTCGTGTACCGGATTCTTATCCAAGGATTTTAGCAGGCGCGGCGCATGGCCGGAAAAGGCTGTTCGTGAAAAATTTCCGTCCTGATCCAGAAGGATGATGTATGTAAAACGAGCCAACAAGGTTTCGCGAGCGATGGAGGCAATTTCCGTAATGGTCGTCCGCGGTTCCAGCAAGGGGGATAAGGAGATCCCTGCTTTAATTAAATTGGTAAGCCTTTGATGATAGCTTGATCGTTCCCAGGCTCTAGTTAATTCAGTGGCGATCATTTCTGCAAGATAAACATCATGATTGCTAAAGGCGTTGGTCTTGTCATCGCCTACTTCGAGGATGGCTTTAACGTGGCCATGATAGATCAAAGGAACAGTGAAAACAGATTGAGCTTCAGAGTTATCGATCGCTATAAAGGCTGGGTCTTGGGATGAGTCATTTATGACTTGTGTTTTCCGAAGACGCAAGGTGCGTCCCAAGATGCCTTGCGTGGTATTCTGACGATAACTGGGTGGTAAATATTTACCCGCCGAAGCTATTACAGCAAATTCGCGTCTTTCAAGTTCATTTTCATAGATTGTGACTTGTGTGCAATTCAATGCACGTTGCAATGTATTTATAGCCAATTGCGCTGCAACAGGCTGATCAAGTTGGGCTTCGAGCTGGTGAGTGAGTTCAGCTAGAAGATTCAATTGTGCATTGCGTTTCTTTTCATTATTTAGTTGATGGCTGAGCGCAGCAATTTGTTCTGCTTGGACATCAACTTTGGTGCGCAGGCTCTGCGTTGGCGATGTAAACGATCTAAGCGAGCGGGCGATCCATTGGCTCCACCCACTAGAAGAACCATCGTGATTATATTCTTCGCGAACAGGATTTGACAATTCGATAGTTAATCGGTTAATAGTTGGCACAAGAATAATGAGGCCATAGAAGACAATAACTTTCAAGATGAGCATGGCAATGAAGAGAAACTCTTGATTGGTCTTCGAAAAAACATTTTCTATATAAATTAAATTTGTAGGGGGTGAAAATTGCCAGTTGTAGCCAATTGCAACCAGGGAGATTAGTACTAGAAATTCTGTCGCGCTTGAAATGCGAACAATTCTTCGGCCTATGAGATTGTCGTTGGGTGATTGAAGTCCGTTCCATGGAATTATATCGGCAACCAATGGTAACGTAGCTACACCAAAGGCAACGAGAACGGCATTGACTTGTGAAGCAAATAAGAAGACCAGCACCCAGATCAGCCAGGGAACAGCTGTAAATTTATATAAAAAGTTTGATACCTTCTTAGGGTGCAAAAAGTAAGAAGCTGCTCCTGCAATACTGCCAAGAACAAATAGGGATCCAAGATAGTAACGAAGGGACCATAAATTCTCGTGGTTGGAAAAATCAACCAACCCTAGCAAAACGATGCAACCGATTATCAAATTCAGGATAGCATAGCCCGGTGAGAAAATGTTCTTTTTTGTTTCATCCTCGTCGGCATAAAAAAACAACTTGTAGAGGTGCCCGCAAACCAGAGCAACCAGTACAATGCCATCAATAACGAGGTTTGCTTGGAAATATAAGTACCCCAGAATTCCCAAGCAAAGCGCAATCACCAGGTCTAAGAATCTTTGAGTAAGTTCATTGCGAGCAATGAAAATGAATGTTTGATTGATGATGCCTGTAATATAAAATGTTATCCCAAGTGCAATGTAAGCTATTTTGGACAAGCTGCTTGTTACAATACCCAGGTGACCAGGGATGAGAATTATCCCTAACGCGCAAAGAGTTAAAACTAGCGTAGTCAGAAGTCTGAAAGTGTTTTCGAATTGGCGCATAGGGCTAGGCATGGCTTGTTTCAAATTTACTACAACTTCTTGTCGTGGGTCAAAGTTCATTCGTTCAGCTTGAGGGGAAGTGTTAAAAAATCTCTGATATAATTTCCCAGGGACAGGTGCGTGGCGGGGATGATCGAGAAACCGTTGCGTGTTTGTTTCTAATAGAAAATTCCATAACCAGGTGGTTTATGCAACCCTATTTTACACTTGAACAGATTGACCAAGTAGCCAATGCCGTCCGTTCTAAGCTAACTGTAAGCCCTCGTGTCGGACTTATTCTCGGTTCGGGACTGAACGATCTGGCTGCTTCCGTGCAAAATGCAGTAACAATTCCCTATCGCGACCTGCCAAATTGGCCTGTTTCCACAGTCGAAGGACACGTTGGCCGACTTGTCGTCGGTGAAGTGGAAGGCCAATATGTCTTTGTCATGCAGGGACGTGTCCATTTTTACGAAGGCTACAGCATGGGACAAGTGACATTGCCTGTGCGTGTTATGCAGCGTTTGGGATTGGAGATCATGATCGTCACCAATGCCGCTGGTGGCGTGAATCCGGATTTTATTCCGGGTGATGTCATGCTCATAACTGATAATCTAAATCTGATGGGTATGAGCGGCTTAAATCCCTTGATGGGACCCAATTTGGATGAACTGGGGCCTCGCTTTCCCGATATGAGTCAGGCTTATGATAAAGAATTGAGTGCTGTTGCGCGCAAAGCTTCCAAAGAACACGGTATTACTTTGCGGGAAGGTGTTTATTGTGGATTGAGTGGTCCTTCCTTTGAATCCCCGGCCGATCTGCGCTTTTTGCGCTTGGCCGGTTCTGATGCGGTTGGTATGTCCACTGTTCCAGAGGTGATCGTTGCGCGTCACGGCGGGTTGCGCGTTCTGGGGCTTTCGGGTATCAGCAACAAAGCCAATCTCGATGGTTCGACCATAACGACACATCAAGAAGTAATTGAGGCAGGCAAGGTGATCACGCCTAAAATGGAAATGATCATTCGTGGCGTATTGAAATCACTTTAATAACAAAAACAGTTGGGATGGAAACTGTATATCGCTTTTTAGCAACCTACGAAGGGCTGATTTATATCCTGCTGGCATTGGGCGGTTTGTTTGCATTTCGCTGGTTATGGAAATCCTGGCAAGAGTTGCACGAATCAGTATTTGGGCTTGAGCGGGAATTTGCCATGCGTCGTCTCAGCCAGGCGCTCGCGGTTTCCCTGCTTATACTTGTGATGTTTTTTGGTGAGTTGTTTCTAGCTTCTTTTGTAGTCCCATCTTTACCATCTACAGATTTGCTGGCAACTCCTACGATGGATATCCTGAGTCAAACAGACGGCGCTCTTTCCAGTAGTCCTGCTACTTTGTTGACCGCATTGCCCCCTGCCTCCGACACTTCGTCGACCAGTGGTTGTGTTCCTGATCAACTTTTCATCACATCTCCCGAACCGGGACAGGAAGTAAGTGGTACGGTTACTCTGGTTGGCACAGTGGATATTGCCAACTTCGGGTTTTACAAATATGAAGTATCACCGCAGGGGGCCGAAACATGGGCTACCATTTCGGCAGGGAGAGAAATCATACAGAATGGCGATGTGGGTTTTTGGGATACATCGACGTTGACCCCTGGTGATTATCAGTTGCGCCTGTTGGTGACCGATAGCCTGGGACAGTCTTATCCGCCCTGTGTTATCTCTGTCCGTGTGAGTGCTCCTTAGTTTTTTGGAGGGAGGGTTATTTTGTTTAATGTTAATATTCGACCTGCTGTTGCCACCGACTTGCCTCGCTTGGTGAACATTGACCATGCCAGCACCAGTGACTATGTTTGGCAACTAGACCTGCGCAAGGATAATGGCCAGGTGTTAGCTAGCTTTCGTGAGGTACGTTTGCCTCGGCCTGTAAAAGTTGCCTATCCGCGCGATCCGCATTCCTTAGCGAATGAGTGGAAACAGCGCTCAGCCACACTGGTAGCCTTTGCTGGAGAAAACCCTGTTGGCTACGCATGTATCTTGGAACACAGCCATGCGACCACCGCCTGGGTTACAGACCTGGTTGTCAACGTGCAGGATAGACGCCAGGGTGTGGGTAGTGCTCTCTTAAACGCTGCGCAGGATTGGGCTTTGTCCCGAGGCGACCGGGATATATTTCTTGAGATGCCGTCCAAAAGTTATCCGGCAATTCGTCTGGCACTTAAGTTCGGATTCGAATTCTGCGGGTATAATGACCATTATTACGTGACGCAGGACGTGGCCCTGTTTTTTGGGAGATCCTTATTGTAGTCACTGGGAAGGTATATGTTTAACGGTTGGACCGACAGTATACTGGCGGGGATACAAACGATCAATCAGATCTTGACGGCGGGGATCGCCATCACCGCCTTTTCTTTGTTTCTGTATGCATTGTCATTTAATCTGCGCGACCGTGTAGCGCGTTCGTTTGCCATCATTCTCCTATGTGTGGTAGTTGTATTTACCACCGAAGCTTTACAAAATAAAGACGTTCCGAATTGGGGAATAGACTTATTATTACGTTTACAGTGGATTGGTATCGTCTTTCTACCCGCTTCCTATTTGCATCTATCAGATGCTTTGTTGGTAACTGCGGGCCGTCCTTCACGCGGGCGCCGAAGACTGGCTGTGCGTTTGATGTATTTGGTCTCGGCAGGCTTTCTGCTCCTGTTGAGCCTGGGTTATTTACTTGGGCGCCTCGTTCCGGACGGGCAGCCTGCTCCTCACCTTGAGCGCACGTTCTGGACTGAGGTATTTACCCTCTACTACATCACTGCAATGGTGCTGGCGGGGATTAATTTTGCGCGCGCCTATGCCCGTATGTTGACGCGTTCTGGGCGACGGCGTATGTTGTATCTAATGGCGGGTGCAACTGCTCCGGCTCTTGGGTCATATCCGTACATGTTATATGGCTACTCATTGGCAGCAAAATACCCCCTATTGTTCTGGAGCGCAGCCACCGGCATCAACATTCTGGTGGGTGGGCTGGTTGTTGTCATGGCCTATGCAGTTGCGTTTTTTGGCGTTTCCTGGCCGGACCGATTGGTGAAAAGCCGCCTGTTCAAATGGATCATGCGCGGGCCGGTTACGGCCTCAGTGGCGCTTGGTTTTATGACGGTGGTTCGACGTGTTGGTGGTGCTTTCTTTAGTTCAGAATATTCCGCTTTTGTGCCGTTGGCCGTCGTTGTTTCGGTCCTATCCTTGGAGCACCTTATCACCTTGGTTGCGCCTTTGTGGGAGCGTTGGTTGTTCTTTGGACGCGATCGGGCTGAACTACAACTGTTGCAAAATATCGAAGAGCGCTTGCTCACGCGTGGTGACATGCAACAATTCCTGGAAACGGTGTTGGCTGCTGTGCGCGATCACATGCAGTCGCCCAGCACTTTTGTCGCTGCGCTGGATGGAGAAAGCCTGTCCTTGATAGTGATGGCGGGGAATCGCAAACTGATCGACCAGCAAGATTTGACAGGAGCTTTGCAAAAAGCAGAGCATGCCAATAGTGATGATCGGCAGGAGTTCGTGTGGGGCGATTTCTGGATCCTACCATTGCGTCAACGCCGCCAAAATGATATGGACCGGGATGAGATCCCAGCTTTGCTGGGGCTTTTGGGGGTAGCACGGCAACCGGAACAATCTCTTGAAATCGATGAAGAACAACATAATGCTCTCTGGCTGCTGGCGGATCGAGCTGCTTTTGCTTTAGAAGATCGCCAATTACAACAGCGCGTTTTTCGCTCGTTGGAAGATTTACAGCCACAAATGGATATGCTCCAGCGCCTTCGTGCTATCAGTCGTTATGATTCGCGCACCAACTTATTGACGGAAGAAATGCCCCCTGAATCGGATTTGGCGAATTGGGTAAAGGATGCACTTACGCATTACTGGGGTGGCCCCAAGTTGACCAACAGTCCACTAATGCGATTAAGCGTAGTGCATGATTTGGCGCGTGAGTATGAGGGCAATACCCCTAATGCGCTGCGCGCCTTGTTGCGGAAGGCTGTTGATCAAGTCAGGCCGGAAGGAGAACGTAGATTCACAACAGAATGGATATTATTTAACATATTGGAAATGAAGTTTATTGAGGGGCGCAAGGTACGCGAAGTCGCAGCCCGCTTGGCTATGTCTGAAGCGGACCTGTATCGGAAACAACGCGTAGCGGTTGAAGCTGTTGCACGTGCCGTAATTGAAATGGAGACCGAGTCTCAAAAAACGAGGTAGGGAAGGAGGCCTTAATGGTTGCTTATCGAAAGGTCGAAAAGTCGATGCCGGAGGTAGACGAAAGTTGGTGGGATTCTGTATTGGCTGAAGAAGAGCGTTATGCTTCCCCAGTTGCCAAGCAGGCTCGATTCGAAGAGCCTGTGAAAAATGAAGATGCAAAACAAGACCCGGATTGGAATGAAGTCCGAGATCTGTATCATCAAGATCGCATTGTTGAATTGCAGGTCACCGGTTATAACCGGGGCGGAGTACTGGTAGAGGGTGAGGGGATATATGGTTTTGTCCCTTATTCCCATCTGGTTGAAATGGCTGCACACCCCGAAAAGCAAAACCGTGAAGTTGAATTGGATTCATATGTCGGCCGCAAATTGCGTCTCAAAGTGATCGAGTGTGCGCCTGAAGACGGGCGAATTGTCTTCTCGGAGCGTGCGGCGCTGGCGGAACCTGGGAAACGCATGCAACTATTTAATAGCCTCCAGCCTGGGCAGTGCATTTCAGGCACAGTCACCAATATTACAGACTTTGGGGTCTTTATTGACCTGGGTGGGGTGGAAGGACTGATCCATATTTCTGAACTATCCTGGGGACGAGTCGCTCATCCGAGTCAGGTTGTTGAACTCGGCCAGGAAATCGAAGCGCAGGTGCTTGAAATTTCCCCTGAGCGTTGCCGCGTAGCTCTCAGCCTGAAACGATTGCTTCCCAATCCCTGGGAAAAGGCAGATTCCGACTTCGCTGTTGGGCAGATTGTTCCGGCAGTAGTGACCAGTATAGTCTCGTATGGCGCATTTGCCCGCTTGGAGGTTGGGATCGAAGGCTTGATCCATGCGTCCGAGATGCCGCTCGGTGACGGTAAAACGGTCCGCGATCTGGTCAGTGAAGGGCAAGAGATTCAAGCCCGCATCCTTCATGTTGATCCTGTGCACCAGCGTATGGGGCTCAGCCTCAACCTGGACTGGGCAGATGCCTGAGAAAAAAAGTCGGGCGCGTCACTCTGAGTCGACTTCAAAGATGCGCCGCGAACCGTATCATCAAGTGGAAGAGCCGGGCAATGACTGGCTTGACCGTTTGAGGTGGGTAAATTTTCATTTTGGTCGTTTCGCCCGCGATGCTGCTGGCATAATCCTGCTCGCCCTTGGGTTAATGACACTCTTGACATTGGCTGGGTGGAATCAGGAACCACATAGTACACGAAGTACGGTAATTGCACTCTGGACGGGTTTCCTCTCGCTCTGGTTTGGATGGGGTAGCTATCTTGTTGCTATTTCAATTGGGCTGGTAGGATTCGCAATAATGCGTCGTGAACAGGAAAGGTTTTCTTTCGGACGTTTTATTGCCTTGGAGTTTTTTCTCCTCCTGGTCCTCAGCCTTCTTGCTATTTTGGGACCTGCCATTTGGGGAGGAAATCCAGTTGAGCGGGCTGATTCCGGCATGGATGGAGGCCGCGTTGGATGGGGACTTGCTACCCTAGCCTGGATGTTAGCCGGAAAAGTATGGGGCACGCTGATCCTGGTTGTGTTGTGGGTCGTCGCTGGAATGAGCGCCTTTGACATGTGGATTCGAGTAGAGCGTTGGCTGATGCGCCTGGCCGGGGAGACTCCCCCTGTTGAGTCGCTGGTCGAAACCGTGCAAGAACCCGAAGAAGTTCTCACATCCAAGCCCCGTGATGCCAAACCCAAAAAGAAACCTGCGCCACTGCCGCCGGAGTTTCGCAAGTCATTGCGTGCGCCTGAGTCGCAGGATAGCCGTCCAGCTGAGCCGCTGCCGCGCGGGGATGATTTCCCGCCGCTTACAATATTGTCTAATGAGCAGTCCTCTCGTCCGGACGAACGAACGATCAATCAAACAGCCGGGATGATAGAGAAAACGTTGTCCGAATTTGGGATCCCGGCAACAGTGATCGGTTTTCGCGTTGGCCCAACCGTGACACAATTCGCTGTCCAGCCTGGATTCATCAAAAAAAACGGAGATGAAGAAGATGCCCGGCTGATGAAAGTGCGTGTAGCACAAATTGCTGCATTGCAAAAGGACCTGGCCTTAGCACTCTCAGCGGAGCGCCTGCGCATCCAGGCTCCTGTTCCGGGTAAACCATATGTGGGCATCGAAGTGCCTAATTTGCGATCCTCGGTGGTGCGTTTGCGCCCGATGTTGGAGACAGAGGAGTTTTATAAAGTCAGATCCCCATTAGCGATTGCTCTCGGACGGGATGTCTCCGGCCACCCGGTAGTTGCGGACCTCACGCACATGCCTCACCTGTTGATTGCAGGTGCGACCGGTTCTGGCAAGTCGGTTTGTATCACGTCAATTGCGGCTTGCCTGGCGATGAACAATGCACCCGAGGATTTGCGCCTGGTGCTGATCGATTCCAAGATGGTTGAATTGCTGCGCTTTAATGGCCTGCCACATTTGTATGGAAAAGTGGAGACCAACATTGAACGCATCATGGGCGTATTACGTTGGGTGGTAGTTGAGATGGAACACCGCTACCGCTTGCTTGAAGCCGCAAAGGCGCGCGACCTGGATAGCTATCACCGCAAACTTGCACGGCGGGGAGATGCAGCCCCATTGCCACATATTGTGATAATTATTGATGAATTGGCCGACCTGATGATGTCAGCGCCTGATCAGACTGAGCATAATCTCGTGCGTTTGGCGCAAATGGCGCGCGCCACCGGCATTCACCTTGTAGTGGCGACGCAGCGTCCCAGCACGGATGTAGTAACGGGTCTCATCAAGGCTAATTTCCCGGCGCGTTTGGCTTTTGCTGTTACCTCTGGTGTGGACTCGCGCGTTATATTGGATGCATCAGGAGCGGAATCTTTGCTGGGGCGTGGCGACATGCTCTTCCTGAATCCAGAAGTCGGTAACCCTGTGCGTGCGCAGGGCGTGATGGTTACCGACCAGGAAATCGAAAGAATCATCACTCATTGGCAAAAAGTAAGCGACCTGCCGTTAGATGACGTGCCGCCCTGGGAAAAGTTGTTGCAGGAACCAGCCGAGGGCAGGGATGATGCTCTGATAGAGGAGGCAATTTCTATCGTCCAAGGTTCGCAGCGTGCCTCGGCTTCCTTGTTGCAGCGCCGGTTGCGTATCGGTTATCCGCGTGCAGCGCGTCTGCTGGATCAGTTGGAAGAGATGGGCATTGTCGGACCTTCACAGGGTGGCGGTCGCGAACGGGATGTGTTGATAAATCCTGATGATGAGCTAGAGGAAGATTAAGAATAATATGCAATCCATAAAAATTTTTGGGAGTGGCTTTCGTGGAAAGTAATGGTGTACGTATACCTGTAACATTTACCGACCGCTTGCGTGGTTGGTTCAAATGGATTGTTGATCCGTTGGGTAGATTCTTCCTCAGCCTTGGTATTACTCCCAACATGATGACCAGCTTGGGGCTGCTTGGAAATTTCCTGGGCGCTTATTTTATCTCCCAGGGTAAGCTGGCGCTTGGTGGTTGGCTGGTGCTTATCATGACACCTATCGATGCATTGGATGGCACAATGGCGCGGTTGCGCGGTGACTCAAGCGATTTCGGCGCATTTGTGGATTCTGTCAGCGATCGTTACGCAGAATTGGCAATATTGGGCGGGCTGATGTACTTTTTTGCGACACAAGGAAATTCGTTAGGTAGTACATTAGCCTTCGCAGCTGCCGCTGGCTCGGTGTTAGTATCTTATGTCAAGGCGCGCGCTGAGAGTTTGGGATTCGAGGCCAAGGTTGGCCTGCTGACACGGGCGGAGCGCTACCTGGTGTTGGCCCCACTGCTGGTTTTCAACCAACCGATCATTGCGCTATGGATCCTTGCCATCTTGGGGAATTTCACAGCTTTGCAGCGCATCTGGTTTGTCCGCCGGCAGGCGCATGCGCAAATGAAATAAGTTTTTTATAGGTGAAGCGAGGTAAAAAATGCCAGAAGGATTTCAGGTAGGCCCGATTTTTGTTCGTTATTATGGGATCATCCTCATGCTGGGTGCTGTGGCCGGTGGTTGGTTGGCTGCGCATGAGGCCAAACGTCGCGATCATGACCCGGAAATTGTCTGGGATTTGCTGATCTGGTTGATCATTGGTGGCGTTGTCGGAGCGCGTTTATGGCACGTCTTTACGCCCACACCGTCCGCCATTGCAGAAGGCCGGACGACATTGTTTTATTTGACCCATCCCTTCGATTTGATCAACCTGCGCAATGGCGGATTGGGGATTCCAGGAGCTGTTATTGGCGGGGTGATGGCTCTCTTTTTTTATGCGCGTAGGCATGGTCTGGTGTTTGCCGAATGGACCGATATTGCTGCGCCCAGCCTGGCGTTGGGGCAGGCGATTGGGCGCTGGGGGAACTTCTTTAACCAGGAACTATACGGTGCACCAACGGACCTGCCGTGGAAAATCTCTATCGACCCCTTGCATCGATTGGCAGGTTTTGAAACGCAGGAATATTATCACCCGTTGTTTCTGTATGAGTCGTTGTGGAACCTGGCAAACGTATTTTTGTTGATCTGGTTGACGCGCCGCTTTGGAGAACGCCTCAAGCACGGCGATGTTTTCCTTGTCTACTTGATTGTATATCCCGTTGGACGCTTCTTGCTGGATTTTTTGCGGCTGGATGCCGCTATGGTTGGTGGACTCAATGCCAATCAGGCGGCGATGGCTGTTGTGGCAGTTTTGTCGGCAATCGCTCTATTCTGGCGTCATCGGGAGCAAATTAGCCAGTAGCAACGTCGAAATAAAAGATACACTCCGGGTGACCCTTGTCTTATTGACATGCATATTTTCAGCCGCTATGCTGATTGCAATTTGATGCTGGTTGCATAAAACACTCGGGTTGTTGATACGATCAGTCCCTATGAAACTGCAAGTTTTGTCCTGTACTTTAAGTAGTACCCTCTAAAAAATGATTGAGACTTACGATCTTTCGAAACATTTTGATGATTTCAAGGCCGTCGATGGCGTGACGCTGACTGTCAAGCCCGGGCAAATTTTGGCGTTGTTAGGGCAGAATGGCGCTGGCAAGACGACCACTGTCCGCATGTTGACCGCTTTGCTCAACCCTACGCGTGGTTGGGCCAAAGTGAATGGCTATGATGTGGTCAAAGGCGCTGCGGATGTACGAGCATCGGTTGGGGTATTGACTGAGCAGCATGGGCTTTATGTGCGCATGACAGGCCAGGAATATCTTGATTTCTTTGGGCAGGTCTATCGCCTTGATCCGACGGCTCGCAAGGCGCGCACCGATTATTTGCTGGCCTATTTTGGCTTGTCGGAAGCAGCAAATCAGAGAGCAGGGGAATACTCAAAAGGCATGCGACAGAAGCTGGCGCTGGCGCGCGCGCTCATGCACGAACCGCCCGTCCTGTTGCTGGATGAGCCGACCTCGGCCATGGATCCTGAGTCTGCACGGCTGGTGCGCGATGAAATCGCTCGGCTGAAATCGTCTCAGCGGAGTATTATCATTTGTACGCATAACCTGGCAGAGGCAGAGTCGCTGGCCGATATTATTGCCATCATCTATCGCGGACGAATTTTACTCAGCGGTTCATTGGATGAGCTGAAGTGTCAAATCCTGGGTCCTGTAGAATATGAAGCACAGCTATCTCACCCATGGCAGCCAAACGGATTGAATTTACCCGAGGGTGTAACATTGAGTGAAAACAATGGAAGCAGGCTGCGGTTCCGTGTGGAGCGGCCGCAGGAGACAAATCCGGTCTTGTTGCGCCACTTGACAGAAGCCCAGGCTCCGGTGGTGACGCTGCAGGAAGTCCCACGCAGCCTTGAGCAGGTATATCTTAAAGTGATGGCAGATGCGCAAGCGTCGGTTGGTTTCCTTCCTGTCCTTGCCGCTGCGCAGGTCTAAAGGGTTTAGAAATGACTTGGTTTGCTCCTGTCTGGCTTGTGACCAAACGCGAGTTGCGTGACCAGTTCCGCGATTGGCGCATTTTGTTCCCATTAGCTGTTTTGACGCTAATTTTCCCATTGCTGATGAATGAGGTTGCCCGATCAGCCGTTGAATTTGTGAGTCAGTATGGCGGTACGTTACTGGTTGATCGCCTGGTGCCGTTTTCGGTGCTCATAATCGGCTTCTTCCCAATTACCATCTCATTGGTAGTCGCGTTGGAATCCTTTGTAGGCGAAAAAGAACGCGGGACAATAGAGCCTTTGCTCAGCACACCCTTGAAGGACTGGCATATGTACGTAGGCAAGTTGCTGATTGGTGTGCTCACGCCTCTGCTTGCCAGTATGGTTGCGATAGGGCTTTATCTGATTATCGTTTCCCGCCAAAGAATTGAAATGCCGGAGTTGTCTGTGCTGATACAGTTATTGGCGCTGACGATTGCGCACGCGGTTTTGATGGTCAGTGCAGCCATTGTGATTTCGGTGCAGTCTACTTCAGTGAGGGCAGCCAATTTGCTGGCGTCATTCATCGTTATCCCTGTTGCGGTATTGATGCAGGGAGAAAGCGCTTTACTATTTTGGGGCAACAATCAGGTACTGTGGCTGGCTGTAGCGGGTGTCCTGATCTTAGCTGGGTTGCTGATCCGTGTTGGCTTGGCACACTTCCAGCGCGAGTATTTATTGGGTCGGGAAATCGACGTACTTAACCTGCGTTGGCTTTGGCGTACATTCTGGGGATATTTCAAGGGTGAAGCAAAATCTCTTTGGAGCTGGTACAAGTTAGAGGTCCGCAGGGCGATGCTACAGTTGTGGCTGCCAGTTAGCGTATTATTTCTCTTAGCAGTAATTACCTTATGGGCTGGCTTTCAGTGGACTGTTACAACAGTTCCAGAACTCATGGATTTGACTTCCTCTAATTCGATTCGGGAATTGTCAGACAGATTTGAGGGGTCCACGACTTTGATTGGCATCGGACAACAGTTTTCAGCGCCTTTTATCTTTGCTCATAATGTTCGTGCTGTTGGTCTGATATTGCTGGCTGGCCTGGTTTCATTCGGTGTGCTTGGTATGTTGGTGTATATCGTGAACCTGAGCGCGGTCGGCGTTCTGTTGGGCGTATTCCAGTTGTTAGGATATTCGCCGGTTACACTGACAGTGTATGGATTGTTACCGCATGGCATCTTTGAAGTCCCGGCTTTGATATTGGCAAGCGCTGCCATGTTGCGCATCGGCGTTGTGCTAGTGACCCCACAAGTTGGTCGGTCTATGGGCGAAGTGGTGCTCGAGTTGCTGGCAGACTGGACCAAGATTGCGATAGGCCTGGTCTTGCCCATGCTGCTTATTGCCGCATTGATCGAAACATATGTAACTCCCGTGCTGCTCGCCTCTGCATTTTAAAGGTATTGATAGGGAAATTTAATGTCAAAGTTGATCATACTCGGATCGTCAAACGCGATATCTTCCAAAGATAGCGAAAACACACACATGGTCTTGGTGGGCGAAGAACGCATTGTGATGGTGGATTGCGTCAACAATCCTATTCACCGATTAGAACAGGCGGAAGTCGATTTCATGGATTTGACGGACTTGATTTTGACTCATTTCCACCCCGACCATGTTTCCGGTGTACCGCTTCTTCTCATGGACATGTGGCTGCGGGGGCGTCAAAAGCCAATCAATATTTATGGCTTGCATTACACCCTTGACCGTATGGAAAAATTAATGGGGATGTACTCTTGGGAAGATTGGCCCAACTTCTTCCCGGTTACTTTTCATCGCTTACCGACCAGTGAACACATCTCGCTCCTCGATTGTGATGAGTTTAGAATTTTCTCTTCGCCTGTACGTCATTTAATACCAACCATAGGCCTGCGGTTCGAATTTAAAAATAGCCAAAAAATTCTGACCTATTCGTGTGATACCGAACCGTGTGTCGAGGTTGTTCGCCTCGCATTGGGAGCCGATGTTTTGATCCATGAAGCCTCTGGCGCTTCACTGGGTCATTCGTCTGCCGAACAAGCTGGTCAGGTCGCTGCTCAGGCTGAAGTGGGAAAATTGTATTTGATCCATTACCCAACAGGCGATTTTGCGAATGGGAATTTGATGGATGAAGCCAGGCGGCACTATCAGGGCGAGGTCGAATTGGCAAAAGATTTCATGACACTCGATTTCTCGTAAAGAATACCCCTCCGTGTACACGAGAGGGGTATGGTTTCGCAAGAATATTTTTACCACCCTGTGATATACGGTTCCCATTCTCCATTTTCGTCTAAATGACGTCCATACAAATAAACAGCGCTTGCAGGCGGCTCTTTAGGCCTATGTAGCAGACTCATGTGCACTTCTTCGAGCCGCCGCCCGCCTTTGCGATGATTGCAGCCTGGACATGCCGCAACCACATTTGTCCAGGTATGTTTTCCGCCCAGATGCTTGGGCAAGATGTGATCGACTGTTAATGTAGTGTCGCGGCGACCGCAGTACTGGCAGGTATAATTATCGCGTCGGAAAACTTCGCGCCGGGTCAGTTTCACGCGTGGGTGTGGCCGATGGATCATGTGTTCAAGACGGATAACGGAAGGCCGCGGCAGTAGCTGGTCGATGGTGTGGATGTATCCGCGCCCGTTGACCACCATCGCTGCCTTTTCTGTCAAAATCAGACCGATGGCTCTTCGAATAGAGCACACATTGATTGGCTCAAAATTCGCATTTAGGACCAGTACTGGCTCTTGCATGGAGCCTCCACAATAGCGCTGATTATAGCACAACCATTCTTACGGAGAATATGAAATGAAAGTACTACTTGCCGGTGGTACCGGCTTTATGGGGATGCATCTGATCAAATCGCTGATTGCGGATAACCATCAGGCATGGGTGTTGTCTCGTAATCCCAATAAAGCTGTTGGAGGCGCCCAAATCGTTGCATGGGACGGGCGGACAACGAGTGGTTGGGGTCATCTGGTCAATGAAATGGATGCGGTAGTAAATCTGTGCGGGTTGAGCACGAGCAATTGGCCCTGGACAGAGCGCAAAAAGGAGCGATTTCGCACCTCGCGCGTCCAACCGGGGCATGCGCTTGCTTCCGCTATCAGAGAAGCCTCTCATCGCCCCGACGTATTCATCCAAATCTCCGGCGTCAACCACTACGGTCTGCGAGGGGAGGGCATCGCAGACGAATCTACCCCGCCCGCGGACGACTACCTGGCGCAACTGACTGTCGCCTGGGAAGCTTCTACCAAATCTGTGGAAGAAGTTGGCGTACGTCATGTGGTATGTCGTACGGCAGTCGTACTTGCCAGGGATGCCATTTTGTTATGGCTCATGGCTTTGCCCGTACGCCTGTTCGTCGGCGGGCGATTTGGCAGTGGGAAGCAAGCTATGCCTTGGATCCATATTGATGACCAAGTCGGAGCGATCCGTTATCTGATGGAGAATCCTGATGCAAGAGGCCCGTATAACTTGATTGCTCCACAAACGACCTCCAATGCCGAGTTCATGCGTACCCTGGCAAAAGTTTTGCGGCGGCCATATTGGTTCCCATACCCGGAATTTTTAATGCGCCTGGTATTAGGCGAAATGAGTGTCATGATTACCGAAGGTCGTTTCTCTAAACCAGAACGTTTGTTCGAAATAGGGTATAATATACGCTTCTCGAAATTAGAAGAAGCTCTTCGAGACATCTTCAAAAAATAATCGTATTCGAAAGGAAATAAAATGACATCACGAATTTACCTTGGTTTACTGGTCCTGCTATTAGCCGCAGTAGCCTGCGCATCGCCGGTTCCTGGCCAACAGACATCCCCACAGGACGCGGCGCCGTCGGCAACACCTTTCATTGCGCCTTCCTATCCAACAGCTCAAGCGCAGGCGATCTCGCCCAATCAAGTCGTCAGCGGGATCGATGTCCGCGTGGAGCGCGCCTGGCAGGATGGCAAACAAGTCTATGCCGACGTATGCTATACCGTGCCCGATGCCTCCGATTGGACGATTTGGAAGGCCAGCCTGAAATATTCGGATGTTGTCTTGCAGGAGTTTGGTACTACTTTGCTGAATTCTCAAGCGCCAACTGGAGACGGGCAGTCAGGCCAGCGCTGTGATACGCTGGAATTCTACGTTCCACCCGATGCGGACCTTTCTACCGTTACGGTAAGTATTGATGCGATCGGCTCTTTCCCGCGCCAGGAAGACTATTGTGCAATTTACATGCCCAAAATTCAACAGACTCTCAACGAGCGTGGAGTTTCCATCACGCTGGCTTGTAATGATGTTAATGGCATGCAGACCATGCAAATTGTCGGTAAGCCGGAGACGATGAGCCAGGAGGAAGCCGAGCAACTTGTGTATAGCGACGAGTTCTTCACCATCACGGGTCCCTGGGAGTTCACCTTCAACCTGGCGCAGTGAGCTCAGGAATTACGTAAATGAATGAGAGAAGACCGAAAATACGGGGGGGGGCGTGCGCAACACGCCCCCCCCCGTATTTTCGGGATCTTTTCGCGAACTGCGTAGCTCCTAAAGCTGTTGTATAATACTGCTTATGCCTGAAAGCGATACCCGCGAATTTCGTCCTGAGCTATTGCCCCGCCGCGGCGAATGGACAGCTTGGGCGTTGGCGTTGGCTGCCAGTGCAGGCATGTGGTTCTTAAACCGGAGCGGGTATGTTCCTGTATGGGCCTGGATATTCTGGTTTTTTCTGCTCTTCTCGGGATTAAGCATATCATTGGGAAACTGGCTTGATAGAAATACTGTCATCCGCTTGGGTGCGGACAGAATCCGGTTCGAGAATGGATTACGCCGGGTGCGGTTGAGCTGGCGCGAGGTCCAAAAGGTGGCGGTTTTACCCGCTCGCTGGGGCAAGGCTGTGCAGGTCATCGGCGAAAAGTCCCATTTTGAATTCAAAACATTGGGTGAAGTCCAATTCCAGGGCGAAGTGCGCGGACGAACAGGATTTCTCGAAGGACAGGTTATCCTGGACGCTATCCTACGCGGAACTGGCCTGGAGTTGGCAGAAGAGGTGAATAACGCGTATTATTATGCGCGGGGTTGAGCAGCGTTTTACGTTTCGATTGACGCATCACGGAGACGTAAAACGTGATGCGTTATTTTTTGCGGGAGGTTCTCATGAACATTGACGAACAAGTTGAACTTTTGATGCAGGGCACTGAGTATGGCGATGAAGAACTTAAGAAAGCCATGACGAAGGAACTGCGCGAGCGGTTGGTGGAAGCTCAGAAAGAAGGGCGTCCGTTGCGCGTATATTGTGGCTTCGACCCAACCCACGTTGATCTGCACCTGGGACACACGATCCCGATGCGCAAGCTGCGCCAGTTCCAGGATTTAGGACACGATGTAACGTTCCTGATCGGGAGCTATACTGCGCTGGTAGGCGACCCTTCGGACAAGAACAAAGCGCGTCCGGTCTTGACCGAGGAACAGGTTGCCGAAAATGGGCGGACGTACGCCGAGCAGGCCTTTCGCGTGTTGGACCGCGAGAAGACCCGAGTGCGTTATAACGGCGAATGGTTATCGAAGCTTACGCTGATCGATCTGATCCGCTTGGGGCAGAACTTCACCGTACAACAATTTTTAGCGCGCGATAATTTTGCGAATCGTTTGGAAAACGGTGAACCGATTTACCTGCACGAGACATACTATTCACTCATGCAAGGGTATGATGCTGTGTCAATGGAGACAGATGTGCAAGTAGGTGGCACAGACCAGTTGTTCAACATCATCGTAGCCGGACGCAAGCTGCAGGAAGTGTTGGGACAGAAACCACTAGTTGGTGTGATCTGCGGCATTCTTCCCGGCACGGATGGTTTACAACGTATGTCTAAATCGACGGGCAATATTGTTCCAATCAACAGTGGCGCAGAAGATATGTACGGTAAGGTGATGAGTGTGCCGGACAAGGCAATGGGGCAGTTCTTTAGGCTTGTGACCCGCTGGTCACCGAAGGAGATTGCGGTGCTGGAGAAGGAATTGGAAACCGGTAAGCTACATCCGCGGGATGCCAAGATGAAACTGGCGCGGGAGATTGTCAGTATCTTTTATAGTGAAGAGGAAGCACTGGCTGCCGAAGAAGCTTTCGTACGCCTGTTTCAGCAAAAAGAGACGCCGGATGAGATGCCAGAGTATAAGATGCCTGCCGGGGCAACGGTTCTGGATGTTTTAATGGGAACAGGCCTGGTGTCCAGTAAGAGCGAGGTGCGTCGTATGATCGACCAGAAAGGGGTGCGTCTGGATGGTGAGACTCTGGAGCGAAGCGACGATGCCTTTCCACATCCGGGCATATTGCAGGTGGGGAAGAGGCGCTTTGTCCGTGTGAAGTAGATGGCTAAAAATCAGGCGGAGTTACTCCGCCTGATTTTCATAGCGCTCATCTTCAAGCATCTCCAGGAATTTTTCAACGATGGCAGGATCAAGTTCAATTCCAGCTGTTTTTTTCAGGTATTCGAGCACTTTCTCTTCGGGCCAGGCATCGCGGTAGACGCGCTCATAGTGGAGCGCATCCCATATATCTACAACCGCAAAGATGCGAGCCGCGAGAGGTATCTCCTCACCTTTGAGACCAAGCGGATAACCGCTCCCATCCCAACGTTCGTGATGCCCATATGGAATCTCCAGTGCGGGGCGCAGATATGGAATCGGATTCATTAAATCAAACGCAAATTGAGGGTGTTGCCGCATGATATCCCATTCCTCTTCCGTGAGCGGCCCAGGTTTATTGAGGATATGATCGGGAATTCCCATTTTGCCTATATCGTGGAGAAGTGTGCCGCGCATGATGTGCGTGAGTCTTTCCCCTTCGATGCCCATGCGCCTTGCAAGATCAATCGTCAGTTTAACCACGCGATTGGTATGTCCCTGAGTTTCTTTGTCGCGTAGCTCAAGCGCTCTTCCCCAACCAGCCAGGGTGGTATCGTATGCAAGCATAAGTTCCTGGTTGCTGTGTTGTAAGTTTTTGAATAATTGCACGTTGTCAATGGCGATAGCAGCTTGCCCCGCCAGGGTATACAAAAAGTTAAGCCAATCAGAACTGGGGTTGATTTCGGCACGAGAATAGACTTCGAGAACTCCTTTGATCTCTCCCTTTCCGATCAAAGGGACTCCAAGATAGCTCTTGAAGCTTTCTTCAAAAATGGAACTGTTTTTGTTCTCCGGCGAATTACTTAAGTCGGGAACATGAACAAGCTTTCTTCTTAGCGCCACCTGGCCAGCCAGACCCTCTCCAATACGGATAAATGCTGATAGGGCTTTTCGTTTATCTATAAAACCATCGCTCGAGTGAAGAGACAAGACCTGCAGATCAGGGTTGTAAACCAAAATGGCAGCCGCGTCAACATCTAGCTCTTTGATGGCATGGCTAATCAGAAAGTCAAGTGTTACATGTAGGTCAAAGCTGGATGATATGGCAGTATCTATATCGCGAAGAACTGTGAGTTGACGTATTTGCTGTTCGCTTCGTTCGTAAAGGCGAGCATTTTCTATTGCAGCCGCAGCCTGATATGCGAACGTCATGGCAAGATTGGCGTCATGTTCATTGTACGCTTCAGGCTTATAGCTATCGATCGTGATACAGCCAAGCATCACCCCGCGGACGGACAAAGGGACGCTCATCCAACCTCGGACTTGATCAGCAGCAGCCCATTTTTCGAATCGCGGGTCGACCTGGGCATCTCCCAAAATCAGGGGTTTTCCAGTATCCCATAATTCTTGTAGCAGAGCGTTGCTTGCAGGGAAAAGGAGATCGACTGCATTTTCGTTGTCTGGAAAGCCTTTCCCTGCTGTTATTCGCACCTTGTCCCCCTCAATGAGAAGGATTGCAGCGCTATCATAGGGGACAACCCGGCTGAGATTATTCAAGATGGCGTTTAGAACATTTCTAATATTCAGCGATGATGTGATCGCCTCGGCCGTTTGCCGTAAGGTTTCAGCCTCTTCGAAGTGTCGTTGTTCGGTTTCAAACTGGCGCGCATTGCGGATGGCTGTAGAGGCTTGATGGGCAAAAGTAAGCGCCAATGTCACTGAATTGGTGTTGTATGCGTTTGGCTGATAACTATCTATCGTAATGCAACCTATTACGTTCCCTCGCTCAACGAGCGGAATTCCCATCCAACCGCGGGTTTCTTGTGCTGCGCCCCATTTCTTGAAGCGCTCATCTTTTTGCGCATCTTCCAAGATAAGCGGCTGCTTATTCTTCTTTATTTCTTCATACAGCTTGTCATTGGCTAGAAACTTAAGATCGACCAATAGCTCTGACGTGGGGAACCCTTGTGTCGCGGCCAGCCGCAACTCATCTCCTTCTTGGAGCAAAACACTCGCACTATCATAGGGTATGACTTGTTTCATAACAAGTAGAAGCGTCTCGAGAACGCTTTCTAATTCAAGAGACGTATTAATAGCAAGGGCTGCCTGGCGCAGCATTTCGGATTC
>CAZLOC010000007.1:0-32960 GCA_964560935.1 uncultured Anaerolineaceae bacterium
TACTTGAAATGGGTGGTCTCCCCGGCCCGCCATGGCCCGGGGCGGGCGATATGCCCTCCGTAACAAGCGCTTCGGGCTACTCGACCACCGATAATTTAAGGTTGCAACCCCAAATCTTGCAGCGCCTGCACCGCAGGCGGCCAGTTGGGATGGACTTTGAGCGCGGCGCGGTAGTCCTTGATAGCAGACTGGGTGTCTCCGGCCATGTAATAAGCCCGTCCGCGCCAGATCAGGCTCTCTTCCAGCACCGGCTCGCTGATGGTATCTTCCAACGTGGTCGTTGCCAGATTGATCACATCAGAGAAGCGATTGCTGTAGTAGTAGGCAAAATAGGGCCCGGTCTGGTACCACATCATGCGGTAGGGACGGATGCTGTCATCGCCAGAGAGACCCGCATAGAGTTGAAAGGCAAAATCGTATGCGTACGTCGCGTCCCCATACTGACGCAGGGCAACGTGACTGGTACCCATATTGAAGTAAGCAAAAAAACGGTCGATGCCGCTCAAGCGTTGGCTCTCCGCTTCTGCCACTTGTAGCGCATAACGTGCAGCGCCATCGGGGTCAGATAGCCGGCCAAGCAAGGTCAGGACTTCATTTTCGTGCTCAGAAGGATAGACAACAACAAACACGTAGTTGAAGGAACGCCAGCCTTCCATGAATTCATCGTAGGGAATGGGAAAATTCGGTCCATCCAGATAAGTATCCTGGGCGATGACCACGCCATTTGTGTCATCATAGCCGGTGACGAACTGATAATGTCCCATCCAACCCATTTTGCCGGTGTAATCGCGTTCGTAATAACCTTTCTCAGCTACCACAGGGAACCCGGCAGAGACTAGGCGCTTGAGCGTATCGATGTCACCACCATAACGCATAATAGACCCCAGGCCTGGCACATTGTCGGTCACGAAATCCTGTAGCTCATAAGGCATCACGTTCTTGTCTTTATCGCTGGGTTTGATGGCTTTGCCGATCACGTCGCGATTCCCTTCCCAGCCCCAATAAGTCAGCGCCATGGAGAAGTTGGCCGGTCCGCAATAGTTCCAGCGGTTGTGCTGGTCTTCGTATTTGACTCCGTCCAATTTAACGGTGGCAGGTAGAGGCGTGGAGGTAACCGTTGGTATGGGCGTGGGACCGGCGTCAGGGGTGGCCGTCCCCAAAGGGGATGTTATTGCTTCCGGGGTAAGTGTCAGCTCGTATTCGGCGCGTGTCGTCGCCACCACAGATTCGATGTCTACCTGACTATCGGGCTGGAAAACAGCCTCATCCGGCGGGTTGAAGAAGTAGGCGATACGTGTGCGCAGGTTCTCAAGTCGCCAGGACAAACGAGAATGGACAGGGGGGAGGTAGTAGGTGCCAATCACCAGGAGCAGGGCGATAGGTAAAATCCAGATACGTCTAAAGTTTTTACGCATGGGAGGGATTATAAAGCAAAAGGGCGGCCTGATGGGCCGCCCTTATTTATGGCTAATTTACGCGTCTCTGACTTCGCCGTCGATCACATCGCCGTCACTCGGCGGCGGCGCTGACGGGCCGCCCTCTGCTTCGGGCTGTGGTTGTCCTTGCGCGTACAACTGCTGGCTGAGCGCATGGAAGGCCTGTTGGACTTCTTCAGAGAGTTGCTTGATGCGGCCAGCGTCATCGCCCTGGGCAGCCTGCTTGAGATCGTTGATCTTGCTCTCAATCGTTGAGCGTTCGGCAGCAGGCACTTTGTCGCCCAAATCCCTCAGAGTCTTTTCAGTCTGATAGGTCAACTGATCGGCGGTGTTGCGCACATCGATCAATTCGCGACGCTTCTTGTCTTCGGCCTCATGTTGGCGAGCTTCCTGTACCTTTTTCTCGATATCGTCCCTGCTCATATTCGTTGATGCTGTAATGGTCACTTTCTGCTCTTTGCCGGTGGCCTTATCTTTGGCGGTCACATTCAGAATACCATTGGCATCGATATCGAAGGTCACTTCTACCTGTGGGATACCACGTGGCGCCGGCGGGATGCCGTCCAGGCGAAAGCGGCCCAGGCTCATGTTGTCAGAAGCCATCGGGCGCTCACCCTGTAACACGTGGATATCCACAGCGGTCTGGTTGTCGGCAGCGGTCGAGTAAGTCTCGGTCTTGCGCACCGGGATGGTAGTATTACGCTCGATCATCACGGTCATGACTTCGCCCATCGTCTCGACGCCCAGCGATAGCGGGGTCACATCGAGCAACAGGATGTCCTTGACCTCGCCACCCAGCACACCACCCTGGATGGCTGCGCCGACTGCAACCACTTCATCGGGATTGACGCCTTTGTGCGGTTCTTTGCCGTTGGTCAGCTTGCGCACCAGATCGTGGACCTGGGGCATGCGTGTCGAACCCCCGACCAAAACCACTTCATCGAGTTCTTCCGCTTTCATGCCCGCATCCTTGAGCGCGGCCTCGAAGGGGGTCTTGCAGCGGTTGAGCAGATCTTCGGTCATTTGTTCGAATTTGGCGCGTGTCAGTTTCAACTGCAAGTGCTTTGGGCCAGACGCATCCGCAGTGACGTACGGCAGGTTGATTTCGGTCTCCATGACCGTCGAAAGTTCGACTTTGGCCTTTTCCGCCGCCTCGCGCAAACGCTGGAGCGCCTGGCGGTCGCTGCGCAGGTCAATGCCCTGGTCCTTCTTGAATTCGTCCGCCGCCCAATTGACGATCTTTTGGTCCCAGTCATCGCCGCCCAGGTGTGTGTCACCGTTGGTGGATTTTACTTCGATCACGCCCTCACCCACTTCCAAAATGGACACGTCGAACGTACCGCCGCCCAAATCGAAGACCAGGATGGTCTCGTTCTTTTTCTTGTCGAGGCCATAGGCCAGCGCGGAGGCAGTCGGCTCGTTGATGATGCGCATGACTTCCAGACCGGCGATCTTGCCCGCGTCTTTCGTAGCCTGACGCTGACTATCGTTAAAGTAAGCCGGGACGGTAATAACGGCTTGTTTGACCGTCTCACCCAGGTATGCTTCGGCATCCGTCTTGAGTTTGCCTAACACCATGGCTGAGATTTCCTGTGGGCTATACTCGCGCCCGGTCACCGGCACTTTCACCTTGACGTCATCCGAGGTTCCTTTGACAACCTCAAAAGGAACCATCTTGCGTTCCACCTCGGTCTCTTCGTAACGGCGACCGATGAAACGCTTGATGGAATAAATTGTGTTTTCCGAGTTGACAACAGCCTGGCGCTTGGCGGTCTGACCGACCATGCGCTCGCCGTTTTTGTTAAAGGCAACCACAGAGGGGCATAGACGCCCGCCTTCCGCGGTTGAAATTACAGTTGGCTGTCCGCCTTCCATAACGGCGACCACGCTGTTGGTGGTCCCCAGGTCAATTCCAATGATCTTTCCCATAGCATCGCTCCTACATTACAGTTTCTGTCTGGTATAGGATACCGCATGAGTGCAAGAATCTTGTTAACGCAATGTAGGATTTGCATCGAATTCTGCCCACCCTCACCCCTAGCCCCTAGCCCCTCTCCCTGCTAGGGAGAGGGGGATTCCAGCAAGCTTACTTTCACCCAATCAAAAGCTAAAATAACAGGCGCTTCTTCGAAGGACCCAAGAGATAACCCCACTTTGCCGCCAGCCAGGCCGATGTGCTCCACATTCAATTTTCGGATCAGTTTGCCATTGATGTAAAGTCGCAGGATGTTTTCGTAGCAGTCCAGGCCTATTTCGTTGATGGCATTTCCGGTTGCAATCCGGTCAGATGTATCATTGAGGACAGGCATGTAACGGGCGATCCCCTCCGCTATCCATTGGCCGTAAAGCACGTTATAAGTGCTGTCAGTGGAGATGTTGAATTCGTACCAACCGGCCTGTTCTCCATAGTTACAAACCAATCCCATGGCATTCAAGTCGCTGCCCAGGCTTTCAACAAGGGTCTCGATGTGGACACTATCATATTCATATGCGCCATAAATAGCATATAGCCAGGCATTTGGGCTATAAAGTTCAAAAGTCAATGTACTGTGGTTGTTTAGGATGTCTACTCGGCTGGGATCGCCAGAAGCATATAGAGTGGACCAGTACACCGGCGTAGTGTCGAACTCTTCTGTGAAGAATATTTCAGGGGGGAGGAGGGTAGCCGTTGGAGATGGAACAGTGGTTGGGGTAACGGTAGCCGGTACGGTTGTCGGGATGATGCGAGTGGCAGTAGCTTCAGGAGCAGGTGAAGGTTCGGAAGTCACGCCCTGGCCCTCTGAAGGGGACAGGCAAGCGGTCAGGAGAAAAAGTCCAATTAAAAGCAGTTTTTTCATGGTAGTTAATGTAGACCCTAAAGGTTTTAGAAACCTTTAGGGTCTATTCAAGTGGAGATGGCGGGAATCGAACCCGCGTCCGAAAGATTCGCGCCGCGGAAATCTACGAGCGTAGCCGGTTGAAAATGGTCACGCAGGGCGCCTCAACTGGCGCGGACTTACCCTGAGTCAGCCGCTGGTCTTTCGCACGGATAGCGGCGTCAACGTGCGGCACTCCGCGTTTGTCTCGCCCGGGCCTGCTCCTGGCGGAGATTCGGGGCAGGTGGACGCGGCCTCATCTGTGGAGACCGACTGTTATGCTATCGCTTATGCAGCGAGGGGCATAGCAGCATAGGAAGTGCGATTGGCACTTGATTTTTTGCGCTGAGTTAACGAGTTCGGCGCCTCTCGGCTCGCATTCCGGGAACAGCCTCTCCCGTCGAAGCCTGTCATCCCCGTTTTGGGGACCTTCCCATGTTGGGAACTTTTTCCTTGCAAAGGAATGGCAAAATCCCGTTTTTGTATTATATCATGCAGATTCAGGATACAATAATGTGCTTGATTGAAAATGGTCTTTATGCTAGACTTTGAAAAAACGTCCAAGGGATGAGCTATGGCTGAAAAAATTCTAGTTATCGATGACGACCTTGATACCCTGCGCCTGGTTGGTTTGATGTTACAGCGCCAGGGGTATCAAATTTCGGCTGCTACAAACGGGCAACAGGGGTTGGACAAAGCAATTGAGGAAAAACCCAACCTGATCCTATTGGACATTATGATGCCTGATATGGATGGGTACGAGGTAGCCCGTCGCCTGCGCAAAAACCCAGCAACAATCAATATTCCTATCTTGATGTTTACTGCGAAAACCCAACTCGATGACAAGGT
The DNA here is from genome assembly GCA_964560935.1 of uncultured Anaerolineaceae bacterium. Lineage (GTDB taxonomy): Bacteria > Chloroflexota > Anaerolineae > Anaerolineales > Villigracilaceae > JAABUE01. The sequence continues at coordinate 5,141 of CAZLOC010000007.1, forward strand.
AGCTGGGTTTGAAGTTGGGGCAGATGATTATCTAACCAAACCTACTCACCCTTCAGAGTTACAGTCGCATGTGAAAGCACTGTTGGCGCGTTCTGCAAAACCATCTGGGGAGTCAGTAGTCGATCAAGATCAGCAAACCGGCTATGTAGTTGGGTTGATTGCTGCGCGTGGCAGTATGGGCGTTTCAGCACTGGCATCCAATCTGGCAGCCAGCCTGTTCAAGAAGTTCCAAACAGATGTTATCCTGGCAGAACTAACGCCCGGACAAGGCAGCCTGGCGCTTGACCTGGGCGTCACAAACGAGAATGGGTTGGCAGATATACTGAGTATGGCGCCTGCAGAGATCACAAACGACAGTGTTTCCGATCAAATGGTTACGCATGCCGCCGGGTTTAAGGTGTTGGCAGCATCCAATCACCCGCGAGATTTTCAACTCATTAATCAAGTGACCCAATACGAGAATCTGGTTGCACGCATGGCAGCGTTGGGACAATTTGTCGTTCTGGACATCGGCATGGGCCTGCCACCGTTTGTGCAACGATTGCTGCCCAAGATTAATGAGCTTGTTGTCATGGTTGAGGGGGTTCCAAATACCATAAACCATACCCGCGCCCTGATCGATGATTTGATCGAGTTGGGTATAGACAAAAACCATATCGCCGTTGTTTTGAACAACCGCATTCGCTCCGAAAGTCAGCTAGCCTGGGCTGAAGTCCAGAAACAGTTGGGACACTCTATTGCAGCAACACTGACGCCTGCCCCTGAATTATTCCTGCAAGCCTCACGCCTGAAAACACCCGCTGTGCTTTGTCAGCCAGAGAGTCTAACGGCACAACAGATTGCCAAATTGGTAGAGCGGATCGCAGAGCATGAGACGCAAGAAAAAGAAAAATGACGCCCTTTCCCAGCCAGACTCTGACCAACATAGATTACGTTGTTGAGCTATTATACAAGGCCAAACGCGCGGTCGTTCTGACTGGAGCAGGAATCTCAACCCCATCGGGTATTCCCGATTTTCGTTCTGAGGGAACCGGCTTATGGTCCAGAGATGAACCGATGGAAGTAGCTTCGCTCAACACTTTCCGCACGGATCCGGAACGATTCTTTGTCTGGTTTCGCCCACTGGCAAACCTGATCTACAACGCAAAACCCAACCTCGCCCATATTGCGCTGGCCAGACTGGAAAAAGCCAGACGCATCCACAGCATCATTACACAAAATATCGATGCCTTGCATCAAAAGGCCGGTGCTAAAAACGTGATAGAAATGCACGGCACGTTACGTACGCTATCGTGTACGCAATGTTTTCATCAGGCTGAAGCACAAAATTATCTCAAAGCATTTGTCGAACAGGGTAAATTACCGCGCTGCTCTGGATGTGGTAGTTTGATGAAACCAAATGTGATCCTGTTTGGTGAGCAACTACCCCAACAGGCTTGGTACGATGCCCAGCGCGAAAGCCGTCAATGTGACCTGATGTTGGTAGCCGGCTCTTCATTGGAAGTTCTGCCGGTGGCCGGCTTGCCCATGCAAGCCATTGACCGTGGCGCACACCTGGTGATTTTGAACAATTCCACAACCTATCTTAATGTCCGTGCCGATGTGGTCATAAAAGAAGATGTAGAAGAAGTCCTCCCTGCAATTGCGGAGCAAGTACTCAATGGCTGAAATAAAAACAAAACGACTGGATAGTTATCTGCGCTTGATCGATATTTCCCGCGATCTTGCCTCTACGTTGGATCTTAACCAACTACTGGAGCGAATCGTTAAAGCAGCAGCTGACATCACGTTTGCCGAAGCTGCTTCTATCCTTTTGTACGATAACACTTCGCGGCAACTTTATTTTCAGGTTGCAACCAATCTCGATGAACCAACGATGCGCGGTCTGGTGGTTCCGCTGGATGGCAGCATCGCCGGGTGGATTGTAACCAACCGCAAACCCGTACGTATTGACGCTGTGCAAACAGACCCGCGTCACTTTGGCGATGTGGAACAGACGACCGGCATACCCACGCAGTCCATTCTGGGCATTCCTCTGATCACCAAAAACAAGGTCGTAGGAGTGCTGGAAGCCTTGAACAAGCGTGAAGGGCACTTTACGGCCAGCGACGAGAATTTGCTGACTGTATTGGGAGCACAAGCGGCGGTAGCGATTGAAAATGCGCGCCTGTTCCAACAATCGGACCTTATCTCTGAATTTGTACACGAACTGCGCACGCCATTGGCCTCGCTCAGCACCGCTACCTACCTGCTGTTGCGTCCTGAGATGTCTCGCGAACAGCAAGAACAAATTGTCAAAAACATACACAACGAAACCCTGCGTTTGAATTCTCTGGCTTCATCGTTCCTTGACCTGGCGCGGCTGGAATCAGGGCGCGTGCAATTCCACAAGTCTACATTCGATATTATGGATTTGCTGCATGAATGCAGGGATGTGGTCGCGTCCAAAGCTGAGGAAGACAACATCCAGATTCGTGTGATCGAACCAGACGGTCCTACCATGGTGGACGCTGATCGCAACAAAATCAAACAGATAATTTTGAATTTACTCAGTAACGCTCTCAAGTACAATCGCCCCAATGGCTCGGTAATCCTAAAAGCGGTATCCAGCGAAGGGCAAATGCAAATCTCCGTGCAAGATACTGGCATTGGTATCCCAGAAGATGCTGTGGGCCACCTCTTTGAGAAATTCTACCGCGTGCGTGATCACGAAACGAAAGCCACTGGCACAGGCCTTGGACTTTCCATCTGCAAACAGATCGTTCAAGGACACGGCGGCTCAATCGAAGTCAAGAGCCGGTTAGGGATAGGAACGAATATCCTCGTCAACCTGCCGCGCGTGAGCAAAACCGTGCCACGCTAAACGCGAAGCCCGTCCATTGAAATCGGACGGGCTTTTGTCTTCTATGGCTCGACCAACACCTTGAGCACGCCGGGCTGTGCAGCGCGTTCAAAAGCCTGCAAGGCCTCTCCCAGCTTGAATTCCGCCGCAATCAACACACTGGGGTCCACTTTCCCCTTTTCCATCAACCGCAAGGCCGGTCCAAACGGCCCGCAACGAGAACCGACGATATTGACTTCATCCACTACTATGGAGGAGAAATTGACCGACATCTCACCTTTGTAAGTGGATTTCATTACCAGCGTCCCACGCGGGCGAATGGCCTGCCTCGCTAAAGAAAAGCCGCCCGGTGACCCGGTAGCTTCCACCACCAAATCCCAGCGCCAGGGTTGCACATCTTCTTCCAGGATCAATTTAATCCCCCGCTCAACCAATATTTTTTGCTGATGGGGATGTCGAGCGACCACGCGCAGGTCACAGCCAGTAAGCGCCAGGGTCTGGGCAATCAACTGCCCCAACCTGCCCGCACCGATGACCAACACACGGTCCGTGGGCCGGATGTGCACCTGCTGCTGGATTTCGAGCGCGGCGGCCAAAGGTTCCGTGAAAACAGCCAGCTCGTCCGGCACTGAAGCGGGAACACGGTGGAGATTGGCAATTGGCAAAGTCGTGTATTCTGCGAACGTTCCATTGCGTTTGGTGATTCCTAAAACAGTGCGGCTTTCACAATGCGTTGACCGTCCACCAAGGCATTGTTCGCAATTTCCACAGATGACATTGATCTCACCCACCACGCGTTGTCCAACCCAGGCTGGATCGTCACACTCAACCACATCACCGACGAATTCATGCCCAATGATGCCCGTAAATGGATAATACCCTTTGACCAATTCAAGATCGGTGCTACAAACCCCGGCTTTGCGGATGCGGATAAGCGCCTCGCCGGGCCAGGCGGGTTCGGGCACCTCGCGTAAGTCAAGTTGCTGGTTTTCCAACCACAAGGCCTGCATAAGTCATCCTCTCTTACTCAGAAATAGCCCACCGGTCACGCCCGGTGTTTTTGGCCGCATAAAGCGCCATATCAGCGCGGTTCAGGAATTTCTGCCAGTTCTCTTCAGCGTGCCTGTATTCCGCTACGCCAATGCTGACTGTTATATGGGCCTTGCCAACAACTTCGATGTCTTTTTCTCTAATTATCTTGCACAGGCGTCCGGCCAACTCTGTTGCTCTTTGCAATTCAGTATTGGGCAAGACAATCAAAAATTCTTCCCCGCCATAACGACCAACCATATCCGACTCACGAACGCCTTCGCGCAGCATATTTGCCAACTGGAGCAACACCACATCGCCAACTGTATGTCCGTAGGTATCATTGATGTTCTTAAAATGATCGATATCCATCATCGATATAGACAGGGGAGTTTTATATCGTTCGGCGCGATGAGCTTCCTTCTGTAAGTTGTTGATGATCTGACGGCGATTCGGCAAATAAGTCAACGCATCGGTGTGCGAAACTTCATCAGCTTGTGCAAGGATGGCCTTTAACTCAATTTCCTTCACTCTGATGATGTGTTTTGCTTCTTCCAATTCTTGCCTGGCTTTTTGAAGTTCGTCCCTGAGACGCTGAATCTCATCATTCGCGTTGTCTGACAAGGTCCCCATCCTTTAGCGAGGGCCCTTTCGGCCGAATTGACGTTCTAACATATCCACAGAAAGGTGGATCATGGTTGGTCTGCCGTGCGGGCAGGTGCGCGGCGAATCGCAGTTTTCCAGGTCGGCCAACAGGGCGCGCTGCTCATCGCTGGAGAGCGTTTGCCCGGCCTTGACCGCCATCCGCTTACAGACACGAGCAGCAATACGCGCTTCGAGTTCTTCCTGCAACGGGCTTTCATCTTCTTCGAAATCTTCCACCAGAGCACGCAATGCCGATGATGCGTCACTGCCTGAGAACAGCGTCGGCATGGCGCGTACCTGAAAGGTATTTGGACCAAAAGGTTCCACCTGAAAACCAAAGTGGTTCAGCGCCTCCAATTGCTCCCCCAGCAGAGCAGCCTGCGCGGGCGGCAGGGTAACACTCACCGGTTCCAATAAGGATTGGGAGGGGATACTGCGTTTATCGTGCTGAGCCATCAACTTTTCAAACAGGACCCGTTCGTGCGCAGCATGCTGGTCGATCAGATACAGGCCATCCGGGCCTTCGGCCACCAGGTAAGTTGCGCCGATCTGACCGATCAAGCGCAAGAGTGGAAGGTTGAAAGTTGAAGGTGGGCTTTTGGTATCTGTCGCAGGCGGTTTCCCTTCAACCTGCAACTTTTCACTTTCAACTTCACCCGCCATCTTCCAGTCCAGTCCAAGTTCTTTCGGCTCTGAAGACGGGCGGCTACCCCACAGCGTCGTCGGAGGCAGGCTGGGGACGGGCGCATAGGCCAATAATGCGCGCCGTACCGCACGCTGGACGAAGCTGAAGACCTTATCCTGCTCCCGGAAGCGGACTTCGGCCTTGGCGGGATGAACGTTGACATCCACTGCTTCAGGGTCAACATCGAGGAACAGCATCGCCAGCGGGTAACGTCCGACCATCAGCATAGTATGGTAGGCCTGTGTCAGCGCGGCGTTGAGAGGAATATCCTGCACCCAACGGCCATTGATGAAGAAGGTCATCTCACGGCGGTTGGAGCGTGTGACCGAAGTGGGGCTGATGAAACCTGTCAGTTTCAACCCCTCGTCTTCTGCGATGACTTCCAGCATTTGTTTGGCTGTGTCCACACCATAAAGCGTAGCCAGGATTGCGCGTTGGTCGCCATCACCGGAAGTCTGCAAGGTGACCTTCTTGCCCTCTGCTAGCTTGAAGCGTACATCCGGGTAGGCTAGCGCGTAGCGCGTGATGAAGGTATCGATGGCGCGGCGTTCGGTGGTGTCCGATTTGAGGAATTTCAAGCGTGCCGGGACATTGTAGAACAGGTTCTCAACCTGCACCAGTGTCCCGACTGGCGCACCAACTTGCTCCACCTTGCCTTCCTGTCCGCCTTCCACACGGATGCGCGCGCCAGTTGCAGAATCAGCCACGCGGGAGGTGATGGTCATGCGCGAAACGGAACCGATCGAAGCCAGGGCTTCACCGCGGAATCCAAGCGTGGAGATGGAAAAAAGCTCTTTGGCGGAGACAAGCTTGGAGGTGGCGTGACGCGAGACCGCTAAGGCCAGTTCGTCCGCAGGAATGCCGGAACCATCGTCCGCTACTTCGATCAGGCGGCGTCCGGCTTCTTCAATTGTGATAGAAATGGATTTCGCGCCTGCATCCAGCGCGTTTTCGACTAGCTCCTTGACCACCGAAGCCGGGCGCTCGACCACCTCGCCGGCGGCGATCTGCGAAGCGACTTCGGAAGAGAGTATCCGGATAGACATGGAAATATTATACCGCCTGCGAATATAATTGCGTTTCTATGAAATATACACTCCTGTTAATGGTACTTTCGGCGTATCTTCTAGCTGGCTGTGGAGGAAGTACGCCCCTCCCCTCCACACCAACCCTATCTGCGACCGAAACACAAACTCCTTCGCCAAGCATTACAGCGACAGCGACTGCTACTTCCCTGCCAACACTGACATCCACGCCTGAGCCGTACTGGGAATACAGTGTCGACTATCTGCGCTCGCGAGCTTATGGTGGCGGAGAAGTCGAAATCACCGAAACGGTGGGGGAAAATAGCGCGTTCACGCGCCGCTATTTCCGCTATGACAGCGACGGGTTGAACATTTTTGGTTTCGTAAACACACCGCACGGGGATGGGCCGTTCCCGGTCATCATTGTGTTACATGGCTATATCGAGCCGGCGATCTATCAGACACTGGATTACACCACCCACTATGCGGACGCACTGGCCAGCGCCGGGTATCTGGTGCTGCATCCCAACCTGCGCGGTTACTCACCTTCGGATGAGGGTGATAATCTCTTCCGCGTGGGCATGGCAATTGACGTGTTGAATCTGATCGCGTTGGTCAAAGAGAATAGCGGGCAACCCGGTCTGCTGCAAACTGCCGACCCAACGCGCATCGGCCTGTGGGGACACAGCATGGGCGGCGGCGTCAGCACGCGCGTGTTGACCGTCAGCCAAGATATCGATGCCGTTGTGCTCTACGCCGCAATGACCGGTGATGAACAGAAAAATTACGAAGCCATCTACCGCTGGATGAATTTTTCAATGGGGCTGGAAGAACTGGCTGTTCCGCAAGAGACATTGCCGCGTATTTCGCCGATGTATTTCTTCGATGACATCACTGCGGCGGTCAGCATCCACCACGGGTTGGAAGATAAATTGGTGCCGGTGCAATGGTCCATGCAAACCTGCGAACAACTCAAGGCGCTGGGAAAAGCGGTGGAGTGTCATTATTATGAAGATATGCCGCACACCTTTTATGGGTCAGGGGGTAAAGAGTTTATTCAGTACACGATCCAGTTCTTTGACCGGTATCTGGACATCCCCTGATAATGTTGATTGGAACACATATGGCGCGGAATAACTTCAACACGAATAACGCGAAACGACGAATGTCACGAACGTTTTCATTTTCTTCGCGTTATTCGTCCAGTTGCAACATTCGCGTTGAGTTCAACAGGTATAATCACCTCGTGAAATTTACGACCATCTTTTTCGACCTCGACGATACCCTTTACCCTGCATCCACGGGACTGTGGCATGCCATCAAAGAGCGTATGAACATCTACATGCGCGACCGCATGGGCTTCGAACCGGCTGAAATTCCGCAACTGCGCGAGAAATATTACCGTCAATATGGCACCACGCTGCGCGGACTGCAAGCCAACCACGAAATCGACGTGCAGGACTTCCTGGCCTTCGTGCATGATCTGCCTCTGGGAGACTACATCCAGCCCAACCCGGCTCTGTGCGAAGTCATCGCTGCGCTCGGGACCCGTAACCTGATCTTCACCAACGCGGATGCAGCCCACGCCCGGCGGGCATTAAAAGCGCTCAAACTGGACGATTGCTTCGAGAACATCGTGGACGTGAACGCCGTTGCGCCATACTGCAAGCCCATGCCCGAATCCTTCCAGATCGCCATGCGCATGGCGGGTGAAAGCGACCCAGGTCGCTGCGTGATGATCGATGACCTGCCCCGCACAACGCAGTCCGCGCGTGACGCCGGTTGGTACGGCGTCTTGTTCGGGCAGGAAGCGCCACATCCCAATGCTGACGCCACCCTGACCGATTGGCACAATTTGCCCTCCATACTCAACGGGAGAGCCCCATGAATACAGATAACGTTGCTCTCGTTGTATTGCTCGTTATCGGCATTGTGGCACTGTCCAACCTGGCTATGTTTGCTATGGTGCGCGGCTCGCGCGGTATGAACTTTAAATGGTTCAAGAATATGCGTGGTTCACTCAATCAGCCCTTCAAAACGGAAGATGATTCGTTGGAAGAGTTGCGGCAGCGGGTGGATGAGCTTTCAGAAAAGGGAGAGCAAGACAAAGATCAGGTTGATGTCATTCCCTTCGGGGACGATGGGTGAGGAGTCGCCATTGGTAAGTACATGCCTACAGGTTACTTGAGATTGCCACGCCTCTTACGGAGGCTCGCAGTGACATTCAGAAACTTCTAACAAAACGCTAACAAGGTTCATATAATTTGGGGATGTAGATTTCATCATTTTTTAATGACCTTGTGATAATCTTTTATATTGATTTACTGGTTACAGGAGGTACCTGATGGATAATAAAATTCTACGCGGAGCATTGATTGGCGCTCTGGCCGTTATCATTCTGCTAGGGTCGTTTTCCGGCGGCCTTCTGGTGGGACATTTCCTGCCATTCCAACAAGAGCGCCAACCCTTCCTGGTCGGCAATGTTGAACCATCCCTACCCACTGTTTCCCCTGAACAACAATCCACCACACCCGATGAACTGGAGACGCTCTTTCAGCCCTTCTGGGAAGCCTGGAATATCGTCCATGAAGATTATGTCGATCAGCCGGTAGACGATGTAACCCTCATGCAGGGCGCCATCCGCGGTATGATGGATGCGTTGGGCGATGAACACAGTTCTTACATGGATCCAAAGGCTTTCAAGGATGCCAATGACGGATTAGCAGGTGAATACGAGGGCATTGGAGCCTGGGTGGATCCCACTGCTGAATACCTGACCATCATCAGCCCCATCCCCGGATCACCTGCTGAGAAAGTCGGTCTGAAACCCGGAGACAAGATCATCGCGATCGATGGTAAAGACATGACCGGCATCAACACCGAACTGGTGCGCCAGCGCGTGCTCGGTCCGGCCGGGACAACGGTCGTTTTAACGGTGGCACGGGAGGGCGAGATTGAACCGCTGGAATTTACCATTACACGCGAGAAAATCGTCGTCAAGAGCGCATCTGGTGAGATGCTTGAGAACGATATCGGTTATGTCCAGATCACCACATTCGGAGATAAAACCATACCCGAGCTCCGCGCCACGTTGAAGGAGTTGATGGCGCAGAATCCCAAGGGCCTGGTCATCGACTTGCGCAACAATGGCGGCGGTTACCTGCAAACTTCGGTGGAGGTAGCCTCCGAGTTCATCGGTGAGGGTGTCATCCTGTATGAACAGTATGGCGACGGTGAACGAACCACCTACCAGGCGCTCAAAGACGGTCAGGCAACAGAAATCCCGCTGGTGGTGCTGATCAACGAGGGCACGGCTTCGGCTTCGGAGATCGTGGCGGGCGCCATCCAGGACTATGGACGTGGTAAACTGGTCGGTGTCACATCATATGGGAAGGGCTCAGTGCAGAACTGGGTGCCGCTTTCCAACAACCAGGGCGCGGTTCGCGTGACGATCGCCAAGTGGCTGACGCCCAACGAACGGACCATTACCGGAGAAGGACTGCAACCCGACGTGGAAGTTGAAATCACCGACGAAGACCTTCAGGCCGACCTTGATCCACAATTGGACAAGGCTATCGAAGTGCTGCTCCAGGAGATCAGCGGCAGCGCTTCACAATAATCGATTCCTCCCTGCCCGCGCCAGTGCCACAGGCACAGGTGAGCGGAGCCGCGGCAAGCGGCGAAGTCGAAGGGAGCTTGTGAGGTGAACAATGTTTTTCTACAACCCGACATATCTACTCTTCATGGCTCCGGCCTTTCTCTTGATGATGCTGACTTCATGGTACGTCAAGTCAGCCTACAACAAGTGGAGCCGTGTACCATCCAGCAGCCGTTTGACAGGTGCGCAAGTTGCTCAACGTCTGATCAATTCCTCCGCCTATGTTACCTCGGGGAGCGGCCGAGGCTTGTTCGACGTTCAAATCCAAGGAATTGGTGGCAATCTCACCGACCACTACGACCCGCGCACAAAAACGCTGCGGCTTTCGCAAGGTGTGGCCAACAGCGCTTCGGTTGCAGCCGTGGCTGTGGCCGCGCACGAACTTGGCCATGCCATGCAAGATGCCGAAGATTACTTACCCCTGCGCTTTCGCGCGGCGCTTGTCCCGGTGGTCAACATCGGTTCATGGCTGGGATGGATCCTGATCATAATCGGTCTATTCCTACAGATGGCCAACCTGGCCTGGCTGGGCGTGCTGATATTTTCAGGCGGCGCAGTCTTTGCGCTGGCGACCCTTCCGGTGGAACTGAACGCTTCCGCCCGCGCCAAGCAACTCCTGGCCGAGACCGGCATCATCCAGAGTGAGCAGGAACGGCGCGGCGTGAACAATGTGCTCAACGCCGCTGCACTGACCTATGTGGCTTCACTGGTAACAGCCATTCTGCAACTGCTGTATTTCGTCAGCCTGATCGGCGGACGGCGCAGATAACTGATTCCTGCCAGAATCTGATCCCCTGAAGCTTTGCGAGTTCGGGGGATTTTTCATGTGTATAATCGCTTCTATGCGCAAATTCCTGGTGGTGCTGGTTTTATTTCTGGGTGTTGCCTTTGTTATCCTCAGCTTCAGCGAGCTGGAACAAACCGTTGAAACCTTGCAGCGTGGTAATCTATGGTACTTGCTGCTGGCCTTCCTGATCCAGATTGGCTGGTTTTTCCTGGTGGGTATCACCTACCGCTCCCTCTACCGTCTGCTGGGGATGCGCGAATCGATCCTGAACCTGACCCGGGTGGCAGCCGCTGCAACTTTTGTCAATGTAATCATGCCTACGGCGGGGGTCGGTGGAATTGCCATCTTCGTCAACGCAGCAAAAAAAGATGGACATCCGACCGGCAGGGTCACCCTGGCAGCAGCCCTGTTCGTGTTATTTGATATGGCCGCCTTCCTGGCCGTGTTGGCATTAGGCATGGTCGTTCTCGTCCGGCGCAACGACCTGGACGCGGGCGAGATCACTGCATCTCTCATATTGCTCGCCATTGCATCCACACTGGCTTTCACCCTGTATCTCGGCACCCGCTCGGTAGATGCAATGGGCGGATTCCTGGCGCGGCTTACGCGGCTGGCCAACACCATTCTGCGTCCTTTCATCCGCCAGGATTACCTGCGTGAGGAACGCGCCTACGAATTTGCCCATGAAATGGCTGACGGCCTGGCATCCCTGCCTCAAAGGCCACGCAGCCTGCTCAAGCCACTTTTCTTGGCTTTCTTGAACAAAGGTTTGCTGATCTGTATCTTGCTGTGCGCCTTTCTATCATTCCAAGTCCCCTACTCTCCGGGAACCATCATCGGCGGATTTGCGATCGGCTACCTGTTCATGATCGTTTCACCAACCCCATCAGGCATTGGGATCGTGGAAGGGGTGCTGCCACTGACACTCAAATCCCTGCGCGTGGTCTGGAGTCAGGCGGTGGTGATTACCATTGCCTATCGCGCCATGACCTTCTGGGTGCCGTTGGGGTTCGGCGCATGGGCTTTCCGCAGTTTACATCTGGGAAAGAACAAGGAGGGGACTGCATGAGAATCCAAGATGTGCTTCCCGTTATCATCTCCGTCATGGTCATTATCTTGATCGCAGTGATTGAGAAGCAGAGCAAGACCATCGCCGCAATCACAGCTGTCATGCCGTTGACCGCTCCCCTGGCATTATGGATCGTTTATTCATCTTCGGGCGGAGAGCAGACCGCCATGAGCGAGTTCTCATTTGGACTGATCATGGGCTTGATCCCCACTTTCGGGTTTGCCATCGCAGCCTGGCTGGCGGCGCGCGCCGGGATGAAACTCGGCCCCATCATACTGACCGGGTACAGTGTGTGGGCAATCACCGTTGGGATTGTGTATCTGCTCAGGAATTTACTTGTAGCAAAATGATATGGATGAAAGATCCAAACGCTATTACGTGATTCAAGACTACCAATCCCCTTATCCTACCCCGATCATTTTCCACAAAGGGGAAGATGTGGAAGTTGGCAATGAGTTTACCGACGACCCCGATTGGAAGGATTGGGTCTGGTGTGAAGGGGAGCATGACAACAAGGCTTGGGTTCCAAAGCAGTATCTTGGGATCCAAGCCAATAAAATTACATTCATCGCCGACTACAATGCTTTGGAACTGAGCGTTACAGTCGGTGAGGTACTTAACATCTATGAAATCATAAACGGTTTTGGAATGGCGGAAAAACCAGATGGGGCGCGTGGCTGGGTACCAATGAGGAATTTGAGCCGGATAAAAAGTAGCCATTCCTGAGAAAGGGAACGAGGAGAATCTTATGGATGCTATCTTCGATTGGTGCGTTGCAGTGTTGGTCTACTTTGCAAGCGTGTTCGGGATCACCTACAAGGAGATCAACGTCTGGGTCTTTGTCATCATCTGGCCGATATTGACGCTCGCGCTGATAGCCTTAATTTTTTATCAGCAAATCCACATCCGGCGTTTGAAAAAGCTATTGCAAGAAGAGAAAGACACAGGCAATGGGTAAGAAAAATTTTCTTTTTCGCGCATAGATAAGACAGACAATCACAAAAAGGTTAGCAATGGAGTCAGTAAAACCAACCTCCCAGGAGTTATACGCTCAACTTTACGATAATGCTGTGGCCGATTGGCCCGGCGAGATCGATTTCTATCGCGAACTGGTGCAGGCGACCAGGGCCGTATCCGAAAATGTGCTCGAAATAGCCTGCGGGACCGGGCGCGTTGCCCTGCAGCTTGCAGAAACAGGTGTGGAGATAACTGGATTCGACCTCTCACCGGAGTTGCTGGGAATTGCCCGGCAGAAGAGCGCTGGCATCCAAAACGTCCATTGGAAAGTCGGGGATATGCACTCGTTCGATCTCGGCCAGACCTTTGGACTTGTGATCATACCTGGCCACTCCTTCCAATTCATGCTTACACCGGACGATCAGGTGTCATGCCTGGACTGTGTCAAACGACACCTGAGTCCTGAGGGGCTGCTGGTCGTGCACCTGGACCACCAGGATGTCACCTGGCTGGGAAGCCTGCCCCGCCAGCCGACAGGGACTTTTTCAGAGTGGCGCGAGTTGAAACATCCGCTGACCGGTCATACCGTCCGCACAGCCCACGAATGGACGTTCGAACGCTCGACACAAACTGCCACTGTGACAACTGCCTGGGAAGAAATCAATCTCACAGGAAACGTAGTTCGGCGCTGGCAACGGGAGCCCATGCCCTTGCACTGCGTTTTCCGTTTCGAGATGGAGCACCTGTTGAAGCGCACAGGCTATAAAATCGAAGCAGTTTATGGCGATTTCCACAAAGCAGCGTTAACGGATGAATCCGACCAAATGATATGGATCACAAGGAAGGCCTAATATGACTTGGTACATCATGCGCCATGCAGACAAAGAAAAAGGGGATTTCACTAATCCCCAATTGCCGCTTCAGGACCAACCCATCAGCCAAGTGGGACAAGAGCAGGCGCGGAATCTGCGGAGATTCTTTGCGGACAGGGAAATCGCGCATATCTACATCAGCGCTTACCAGCGCACCGGGCAGACTATCGTTTTTGTGGCGGAACAATTTGGCCTGACGCCGGCAATGGACGAACGCCTAAACGAAATCGATATCGGGCTGTTCGAGAGGGCCATGGAAGATGAAGTGCGGGAAAAGTTCCCGGCGGAGTGGCAGGCCTTTCGCGAGAGAAAGATCGATTTCCGCTTCCCCAAAGGCGAAAGTGGGGAAGAAGCCCAAAAGCGGATCGTCGAATTTCTAGAAGAGAAACGGCAACTGCACGGCGATGAGAATGTGATTGCGGTTTGCCACGATGGCTTGATCCGTACCCTGATGTGCCATGTGATGAACATCCCCGTTACCAGCCGCTGGAACTTCCACGTAGACTTTTGCGGCATCACAGAAATCAGCTACCAGCCGGAATACGGGAAGTGGAAGTTGATCCGCTTCAATCAAACCTGCGCGTAAAAATGGTTGCGTTTCTTTTTGGTTTCCGTCATAATAACGATGTAACCTGATAGGTTCGAAGGTGATGCAATTGAAAACAAAAGGCGAAATTGTAGCCAACTGGCTACCACGCTATACCGATACCCCGCTGGAAGGATTCGGCAAATACATCCTGCTGGTCAACTTCGAAGACTACCTGCAAATGTTTTCGGAGTGGTACGACGTCCCTATCCGCGGGCGCGAGAAACCTATGCCCAACGCCACCGCCGAGGGCATCACGCTGATCAACTTTGGCATGGGCAGTGCCAATGCTGCCACAGTCATGGACCTGTTGGGCGCTATCCAACCCAAAGCCGCGCTCTTTTTAGGCAAATGCGGCGGGCTCAAAAAGAAGAACAAGATTGGCGACCTGATCCTGCCGATTGCCGCCATCCGCGGCGAAGGAACATCCAACGACTATTTCCCGCCCGAAGTCCCGGCTTTACCGGCCTTCAACCTGCAAAAAGCCATCTCGACTACCATCCGTAACCACGACCAGGATTACTGGACGGGCACGGTCTATACCACCAACCGGCGCGTATGGGAGCACGATGAGAAGTTCAAGGAATACCTGCGCCAGATCCGCGTCATGGCGGTGGACATGGAAACAGCCACCCTTTTCAGCACCGGGTTTTATAACGAAATCCCCACCGGCGCGCTGCTCCTGGTCTCAGACCAGCCGATGATCCCGGAAGGCATCAAGACCGCCGCAAGCGACAAGAAGGTCACACAGGAATATCTCGATATGCACCTGAAAATCGGCATCGATGCACTCAAAGAACTGATCAATAATGGCCTTACAGTCAAACATTTATACTTTTAATTCTTCCTGAGCGGAGCGATAGCGCAGTCGAAGGATAGTAATTGCACAAATCCGCTTCGACTACGGTCTTCGCCAAGCTCAGACCTCCGCTCAGCGAGGAGAGAACTATGAATATCGCCATCACCCGTCAGGTCGGCCCGGCCATCAATCAGTGTGAACTTACCCACATCGCACGCGAACCAATCGACTACGAACGCGCCCGCGCACAGCACAAACGATATCAGCAGGCCTTGCGTACGCTAGGATTGGATGTCATTTCTTTGGATGCAGAACCGGATTTGCCGGATTCGGTCTTTGTGGAAGACGTGGCATTAGTACTGGACGAATGCGCTATCATGCTGAATCCCGGCGCAGCCTCCCGACGCCCTGAAGTTGCTTCCGTTGAAAAAGCTCTGGCTCCCTACCGGGAAATCTTCCGCATCCAACCGCCCGGCACCGTGGACGGCGGCGACATCTTGACTGTGGATCGGACAGTGCACATCGGCATCTCGAGCCGTAGTACGAAAAACGCCATCGAGCAGATAAAGGTCATTCTTGAGCCTCGCGGCTACCAGGTCCGCGCAGTGAACGTGACAGGTTGTCTGCACCTCAAATCCGCGGTCACCCAGGTCAGCAAAGATACGTTGTTGATCAATCCTGAGTGGGTTTCCAGGGATGATTTTCCCGGCATGCAATTCATCGAGGTCGATCCGTCCGAATCATACGCGGCCAATGCAATACTGGTGGACGATACGATCATCTATCCATCATCATTCCCTAAGACGAAAGCAAAATTGGAAAAAGCGGGGATTAATTTGGTGATAGTGGATGCTGACGAGCTTGCAAAAGCTGAAGGCGCAGTAACGTGCTGCTCGTTGATTTTCAGCGTGTAGAAAGCTTATTTTCCCAATACAACGCGATTGCGCCCCATTTGTTTGGCAACGTACAAGGCCTGGTCGGCGCGGGCAACCAGGGTTTCAAGGTTAGGGTTGTTTTCGTTATACTCGGCCACCCCCAGGCTGATGGTTATCCAGATTTCGCTTTCTTCAACACAGAACGGTGTTTTCTCGATCGTTGCCCGTAATCTTTCCGCAAATTCCATTGCGGCCTTGCCATCTGAGCCTGACAGAAGGATAGCAAACTCTTCCCCACCATAGCGCCCCACGATTTCGGTGCCGCGTACGGTGCTTTGCAATTCGGAAGCCATGAATTGCAGTACCTGATCACCAATGGGATGCCCATACTGGTCATTGATAGGCTTGAAGTGGTCGATATCTATCATGATAATAGAGAAAGGCCTTTCCAGACGGTGTGTTCGTGAAAATTCGATGTGACCGATCTCGAACAGCCCGCGCCGGTTATAAAGACCAGTGAGCGCATCCGTTAGAGCCAGGTTCTGCACCTCTTCGAACAAACGCGCATTTTCGAGTGCGATGGCAACTTGATCTGCGAAGGTGGTCGCAGTCTTGAGATGCTCGCTTGTAAAGTAATTGAGTTCTGTGCTGTCGATAGCCAGCAATCCTATGATTTGTCCACGAACGATCAAGGGTACGCCCATCCAAGAACGGATATGGCTATGGGGGCCATCTTCCCTGAAACTGGAGTGGGCATTTACAGCATCATTAAGGATGTAAGGTTTACCCGTTTGTAGTACGACAGTGTTGGGATTGTCGTCAGGAACGGGAAAGCACAAGCTCAGAACCTCTTTTGGGTTATCCCAGCCTCGCCCACCAACAATTTCTAATTCGTTCTTGCGCAGCAATTGTACCGAGGCGCTGTCATACGGTATCACCAGGGAAAGCTGCTCGAGGATGCGATCAATGGCTTCCTCCGAGTGCAAGGTGGCCGCCACGGTTGCGCCGGCTTTGCGCAAAATTTCAGATTCTTCGGCCCGTTTGCTAGCATCTTCGACAGCAAAAATTTTTTCGAGTGTCAGCGCAATCAATTCGGCAGCCTGTTCACCGATGGAGATTTCTTCAGGTTGAAAACGATGCGAATCTACGTATGCAAGCAGGATAGCGCCGAACTCTTTTTGCCCCGCCGTGAGCGGTAAGACCATGGCTGAACGGAAGGGGAGCATGGCAGCAATGCGGCGACTCAAATAGGAAGTATTTGAAATATCATCAACGATCAGGGTGTGGCCTGCTGCCAGTGCTGATGCGGTCAATGTCGGTTCGCCTGGCTTTGTGGTCAGGGACAGATATACTTTGCTATATGGACCGTACGCCGCCAAAGGAGTAAATTTTTCGTTGGCCTCCTCCCATAGAGAAAGAAAACAACCGTCGGCATTGACCATGTTTCCCAAATTGTTCACGATGGTTTGAGCCATAGATTGACGGTCAGTGGTTTGAAGGGCAGAGGCGACGATTTCGTGAAGCAGGTTCAGGCTCCGCTGGCGACGGTGCAGGACATTTTCGTTGCGTGCACGGATTTCCGAAGCGCTGAAGATATCGGCGGCAGTTTGCAACGCATCCAATTCTGCCTTGCTCCATTTGCGTTCGTTGACATAATCTTCAAGTCCGAGAAAACCCCACCAGCGCCTTTCCACAAAGATCGGCACGACGACGGTTGAACGTACGCCTCTTTCAACAAAAGAAGCTTTATCATCTTCAGGGAGTTCCCAGATTCGAGTTGTGATCATCCTTTCCTGGCTGAGTTCTTGGTGCCAACCGGCAGGGCCGATGTTTTGAACGGGAATATGCTGATAGGCCGGATTATCGATTTGTGGTTCTACGCCGGGGGCAGTCCACTCATAGCACTGACTGGCAAAAAACCGGCTCTCTGGCCCTTCATAATTTTGGAATACGTATGCCCTGCCGACTTCAGCTGCCTGACCGATGCGCTCCAGGAAGACCGGGATGTTTGCTTCCCAGGCAGAGGCGCGCAAAAATTGTTGCGAAGCCAGGGTAAGCGCTTCCATAATAGCTTCACGACGTTGCAAGTTCAATTCGACCTGTTTTCTCCGGTGAATATCCCTGAAGATAATCAGGTGACTGGCATTTGTGGCGTTCGTACCCCATCCTTTTGCCGATAAAGGCGAGACGCGAATATCAAAGAACCTTTTTTGACCATTTAGTCTGAACTCTTCTTCCACAAATGGTTCTTTTTGTTCGATCAAGCGTTGCAATGTTTCCAGGCAAGGAGCTTGCACGGATTCTATCGGTTGTCCTACGGCTTCTTCCGATGTGGTTTGAAGAAGCTGCTCGGCAAGGTTATTAAGGTAAAGTATACGTTTGCGACTATCTATGACAACGACGCCATCTTGCAACTCATGCAATATCATGGCTGGCGCCATCGGCAAAACGCCAAGCAAACGATAACGCAGGATTCCCCATGTCATCAGGAACACAGTGGGAACAAATGCAAAAGGAGTAATATCGATACCGGGGAGGAGTGTGCCGCTCAGGTAAAGAAAACTTCCCACCCATGGGAATAAGGCGCCCAATAAGACGATCCCTGCTTGAAGGTTATATGGCCTGGGGGAGCGGACCACCTCCAAAATCAGGAAGACAGAAGCAAGTATAGTAAGCGTGTACGAATAGGCTATTTGTAACCAGAACCAATTTCCAAAATCAGCTGCCAGGAATGAAAGCGCTCCGGCATTTCCAACGGCTGTTGTTCTCCAGATCAAAGAGTGATATTGGTTTGTCCAAACCAACAAGATGGTAACAGAAGGAATAATCCAGAGAAGCGTCTGGTTTCGCCTGGTCAACAGATGGCTATAACCTGTATAGGCTGCACTGAAAGAAAACAAAAGGACAGTAACACTGGCAATGCCAAAGAACTCTACTTTTGCCCAGAACAACTTCCCGCTCAAGCCCGGCGCCAGTAATTCAAGTCCATATCCCAAAGACCAAACGGCAATACTGAACATCATCCAGGCAAAAGGCGTGATAGCCAAGCCAGGACGTCGTCCCCAAATGAGCAAACCTGCCCCTGCGTAGAAAGCCGAAAGAAAGATGAGGCTGATTGGAATAAGGTTTATAGTCATATTTGCCAGTACTTATAACTATTCTAAGGTATTCTCAACAAAACGACATTGCATTTATCCGTCAAATTCCTCGCATTTTTTATATCTTGCTTGCAGCCTCTCTTGAGTTGTTATATACTCGAACATCGATAAGGAGAACTTAATATGGAATGGATCACACAACCTGATACCTGGATCGCGCTTGTCACTTTAGTGGCGCTTGAACTCGTTCTGGGAGTAGATAATGTCATCTTTATTTCAATCCTGGCAGGGAAATTACCAGTAGACCAGCAACAGCGGGCGCGCACGACCGGCATTGCCCTGGCAGTCATCACGCGCATCTTGCTGCTACTGTCCATTTCGTGGGTGATCGGTCTGACAGAGCCGCTCTTCTCGATACTCTCATTTACGCTTTCTGGTCGCGACCTGATCTTGTTGACAGGCGGTTTGTTTCTACTGGGTAAAGCTACCCTTGAAATTCACCATAAACTGGAAGGCGTGGAAGGCCGGAGTTCAGTCAGGGTGGCAGCCAGTTTTACCAGCGTGATCGTCCAGATCATGCTGCTGGATATTGTCTTTTCGCTGGATTCCGTGATCACAGCAGTGGGCATGGTGGATGAAGTGCTCATCATGGTCATTGCAGTCATTCTGGCAGCAGGTGTGATGATCTGGTCGTCCAGAGCAATTGGCGAATTTGTGGAAAGACATCCCACGATCAAAATTCTGGCGCTCAGCTTCTTGCTCTTGATCGGCTTTACCCTGATCGTGGAAGGACTGCACCAGCACATCCCCAAGGGATATATTTATTTTGCGATGGGTTTTTCTGTCTTTGTGGAGATGCTGAACCTACGTATGCGCGCCAAAGAAGTGGAACCACCGGTCAAGTTGCGCACGGCATATGTCAAGGAAAACAGGAAGAAAAGTCACAAACCAAAAGCTGTTGTTGCGAAATAAAGTATCCGAAAGAAGAACAAAAATCGCCGAATCTCATCGGCGATTTTTGTTGTAGGGGTAATTCATTTCCCGACATTTTGCGGATCGATAATATATTGCCACCAGTTGTTGTGGATACCATTCCGCCGCCCGGCCACGTGGGGGATATGCTTGAGCCACCACTGGTGATGGGCGCGTATGTCGCCGCGGCCCCATTCGCTGGCGGTCACATTGCGGATGTCGCCTTTGAACCCCGGGAAATTCAGCAGCCAGTCGTAGCACTCACTTTTGACAGTGGACGGGTTGTTCCAGTCGTAGTCGCGTTCGCTATTGGGAGCAAAATGAATGTTGCCGACGGCTGCTTTACCGGGAGCAATTTTCTCGTAGCGGATGAAGCACTGCCACAGGTTATCATCCCCGGCCAGGCGCTCGAATGTCTGTGCCAGGATCGATTCGGCTCGGTGCCCGAACGATTCAAGCATCTCGCCCACACCACGCTCGTAGGAGAAACCCATGATGACAAAGCGACGCCGGGATGCTCCGGTATTTTTCAGCGCCGGGGCGTTACACCAGAAAGCATCTGGCCCGGCCATAATGGACTCGTAAAATCCGGCATGCGGGAAGCCGAAGGTCCAGACTTCATCGATTTCGCCCCTGGCAATACGCTCGAGCAGGTTGAACTGATCGAGGATGGCGTAGTAATCCACCTCTTGCGGCATGTAAGGCGAGGAGAGGCCGCGCAGCACATCCAGGTAGGTTTGTGGGGTATAACGAAAGCCACCCACCTTGGCCGGGAACTCGTTCACGTCGATGCGCTCGACCACCTGGTAACGCGCCAGATCATGGCTGTTTTGCAGGATGTCGGTCATGAAACCGGTTGCCAGGTCTTCGACGCGTTCCCAGCCCTGGTGCGCAGATAAGGTTTGTCCGCCGGATGCGTCCATCAGCGGATCATAGACGATCACCAGCACCTTACTGAGGGTGACATCGGCAGGCTCGTCCGGGCTGTCAGGCGGGAGGCTGGCTTGGGTGGCTGTTGACGTTTCTTCCCCTCCAAACAGGGATGCAATGAAATCCAGCAATGATTGCCAGAAACTTCTGCGTGAGTGCGACATACGACCTCCTGCGCTACGGCATATCCGCTGCAAAATAGACCTGGTCATCCACCGCCAGGAACAACACGCGGTTGGGATTGACCGTCATCGCACCCGCCGGGCTAGGCTTGAGGGAGGCGCCCGGCATGGGGTAGATTTGGTTTTGCAGTTCCAGGGTGCGTGAGCTGACCCGCAAAACACTGCGGTTATCGGCGTCCAGCAACAGGAGATTCGAATCAGGGGGCAGGGTGAGATGCATCTGCGTGATGTGAGCCTGGGCAAACAGATCGATGTCTTGATAGGCTGGTAGCGAATGAACCAACGGAGCCGGGTCCTGGCAGCGCGTGGGCACAGCCTCCAGGCGGCTGTAGGAACAGGTGGACAGATGCCCGTCAGCGTGCAACATGAACAGTTCGTCGCCGTTGACGGCCAGGTCGATCGAATCCTCGATCTCCGGGATCTGCCCGCCGAAGAAGAAGTAGGGCCGATCGATGAAGGAGGCGTCCTTTCCGGGATAGACCCAGATGGCGCGGGAGGGTGCGTCCAGAACGTACAGGCTGCCGCTGTCGTAGGTGAAACCGGTCACACGGCCCCAATTGCTATCCGGCACAGGCAGGGGGATGGCCTGCCCAACCTCTCCCGGTGAACAATACAACAGGTTGCCGCCCGCATCGATTCCCAGGACGGCGGCGTTGAGCGAATTCAGGCGCGGCAGGATGAGAATATCCACAATCGGGCCGACCTGGTAGTCACCATACTGCCCCGATCCGCAGCGGAAGGCCTCATCCATTTCGAAATTGCGCCCGACCTGGCTGGCATGCAAGACACGACCGCGCTCAGCATCCAACATATATAGATCGGTTTCGTTGGCGGCCAGGCGGCTGATCTGCGCGTTGACACCGCCAGTGAAGGCCGGGTAAAAGTTCAGGCGCTGGATACCCTGCAAGGTATCCAGGTTGGACTGCGCTTCATTTCGTAAAGCATCCGATTCGGGCGTCTGGCGATAGTAGTCCGCCTGGTCCAGATAGAACAGCACCGCCTGCCAGCGGTCACGTTGACGTGCGGGATCGGCCGCGTTCTGGGCCTGGTCGCGGGCGGCCTCGGCTTGCAGATAGAGATTGTCAAACTGGTAGCTGCGCCCAAACTTCAAGTACGCCGTCACCCCGGCTACGACCACCAGCAGCGGGATGACGACGGCGATGAAAACCATCATGACGGTCGAGGAGGCCATGTTGCTATTGCTATCCGGCAGCAAATTGGGCAGGAACTTTTGCAACTTCCGGGAGAGCACAGCGCCCAGGCGACGGGAGGCGCGCATACCACCTACCAGCCCGCGCGCCACCTGACGAGTCGTTTCGGACGGTTGGCGCGGTTCCCCCGGTTCTTCTGGCGATTTTTCGGGCTCGTCCATGATGGGCTCGTCCATCTCGCGCAGGGGGGGCGATTCCGGTTCGGGCGGCGTCATGCGCGGAATTGAAGCCGGGAATTGCGGGGCGACTGTCTCGATTTCGGGCAACTCCTCGTCTTCCGGCTGCGGCGGGATGGCGTAAGCAGAAGGCGGAAATTCGGGCCCCGCCTCTTCAGGAAATTCTTCTTCGAAATCGCTGGCAAAACCCGGCTCGGGGATAGCATCCGGCTGATGCAGCGGTGGCAGGTCTTCGGTCCCGGATGGAGACGCGGGCGGAGCAGTTGCGGGAGCGACCCCTTTGGGCACCTTGCCTCCCGCTGGCGCGGGGCGCAACAGGGTCAGTCCACCGCCCCCTTCCTGCGCCTGGATGAGGACGGCGTTCACGTCGCCCTTGGTCATGGAGAGCAGGCGCCGCCGGGTCGCTTCGATCGGCGAGGGACGTTTTTCTTCGCTGAACAACCGTTCCCATTCGGCGGGCGGTTTGCCGGAGAAAATCAGCCGGTCACCGGGATCCAGTTCGAACTGGGTGAAATGAAAGGTGGCTGCCTGGCTCAGTCCGAGACCCTTGCCCGAAAGCGCCGGGTCGTGGATGTGTTGCATGGCCTCGCTCCCCAGGCTATAGACATGCGTCGGGCCGGATTGCAGCAACGTGCATTGCGCGCCGCGCAGGACCGCCAACACCAGGGTGCCGAGGGCGTATTGACCCCGCCCGGTGGAACCCATGTTGCGGTCGAGCAGGGCGCGGTTGAGCGTTTCGACGGAGGCGCGCATAGCCGTAGTCAGCGCGCCGGGCGTCTCGAAAAAGCGATTGGCCGTCCGACTGGTCAGTTGCAGGTATTCGGCAGTGGACAGGGTGGCATTACCCGTCAGCACCAGGTAGACGATCAGGCGGTCATGCTCGCGGCCACGCGCGGCTTTACGCGGAGGCGTCATCGCCAGCAGGCCGGGCAAAGCAGACAGTTCCTGGTTTTTCAGGCGATAGAGCGGGAGGAGGGTCAGGTCGAGTGTGGTCACGGCGTAAGATTATCGGTCAGGTTGCCATCATTATACTGGTAAAATCTGAACGAAAAATTCAAAACTGAGCCTGAAAATTGGACACGGACAACACGGAGGCTACGGAAGCCATCCGTGAGAATACGAAAAAAATCCGTTCATCCCGTGGCATCCGTGTCTCCCAGGAAACCCTGGTTAGAATATCTCGAGACAATCTGGAACCAAATGAAATTCACCCTTCACAACAACTTCTCCGAACTCGACCCAACAGAATGGAACGCTCTGCTCTCCGAGAGTATCAGCGATGTGCCTTTTCTGCGGCACGAATATCTCAGCGCCTGGTGGGCGACCTGCGGCGGCGGCGAATGGGAACAGGCCGAACTGGTCCTGGTCTCTGCCCGCGAAAATGACAGGCTGGTCGGCATCGCCCCGCTCTTCCTGACCGAACATGACGGCCAGCAGGCCTTGATGTTGCTCGGCAGCATCGAAATTTCGGATTATCTGGATTTGATCGTCCGCGCTGATGACCTGCCCCGCTTTCTCTCCGGGACCCTGGACTTTCTCGCTTCGGACTCGGCCTTAGCCTGGCCCACATTCGATTGGTATAACCTGCCCGATGACTCCCCTACCCTGGTTGCGCTGGAAGCCGAATCCGCAAAACGCGGCTGGGACTTCACGTCAGAGCCCTACCGCCCGTCGCTGTCCGTTCCACTGCCCGGTGACTTCGAAGAATATTTAGCAGGCATCGACAAAAAACAGCGCCACGAGATCCGCCGCAAGATGCGCCGGGCCGCCGAAAGCGAGCAGGACGTGCGCTGGTACATCGTCACCGACGAGTCCACATTGGATGCCGAAGCAGAGGCCTGCTGCCATCTGATGGCGCAGGACCCCGCCAAACAGACCTTCCTGACCCAGACCATGCGCACACAGATGAAGACCCTGATCCACGCGGCTTTCAAAGCTGGTATTCTGCAACTGGCTTTCCTCGAAGTGGATGGCCAGAAAGCAGCCGGGTATCTCAACTTTGACTACGGGAACCGCATCTGGGTCTACAACTCGGGGCTGGATTTCGGTTATAAGGATTTATCTCCCGGCTGGGTGTTACTTGGTTATCTGCTGCAATGGGCCAACGAAAACGGCCGGGCGGAATTCGATTTCATGCGCGGGAATGAGGATTACAAGTATAAATTTGGGGGGATCAAACGGGATGTGATGCGGGTGAGGGTGGAGAGGTATCGAGTAGGGAGCGGCGGCTAACCGCCCCTCTCACACCACCGGACATGCGGGTCCGCATCCGGCGGTTCAATAAGAATAACGCAGTTGGATGTATCGTTCTGCTATGCTTTCCAGCCCTGTGTTGCGCCAGTAGGCGTTGCTCAGGGCTTCGTTTATCACAGGTGTTCGGGACATGCGCCAGGAACAGGTTCCAACTGCTCCGAGGGCCGATCGTTCTGTTGGCGCGCGAAGTGCTCGACTCGCGTGGCGGTAAGGAAGAGGGGCGCGGGCGCTGGGCGTGCATCCCTTTGTAGCCGAGAAGATGACGGGACAGGCGCGCAGTTTCACATTGCCGGTCTTAGAGAAGATTTATCACAAATTACTGGAGATCGACGAGGGGGCAAAAACAGGCCAGGTCACGTTGGACCTGGCCTTGGATACGCTGGTGGTAGAGATGACGAAAGGAATATAAAAAAACAAGACGGCTGAAAATTTTCAGCCGTCTTATGTCAGTAGGGTTTGTTGTCCATGTAAAACATCAGAGATGGACAATTGCTGAATCTACTTCCGATTATCCTTTTTGTCCTCTTTCTTTTCCTTTCGTTCAGCCTTTTTGTCGGCCTTGTTGAGGATGTCTGCCATATTTTCACCGGCTTTTGCATCCGGTGCTGTGAACGAGATATTTCCGTTACTTACCGTAGTTCCAAAAGCTGTAGGCGTCGCCACCCAGGTAGCGGGTAGGAGCGCGATAAGTGCAAATAGCAACAGGCCCCAAACACTCCGCCTAGATTTGTGATCGGTATGATTAGCTGAAGACATATTCCAACTCCTTATTTCATATTCAAAAATATGATCTCAAGATTTTATTTGGGACGATCTGACTTTTTTTCCTCTTTCTCCTTCCTTTTCTCCGCTTTGTCTTCTTCATTATTCAACTGTCTTTTTGTTTTTTCAGCAGTTTTCATATCGGGCATCGGGATTTTGACGTTGCCATTTGTGACATATACGAGATCTCCTTCATTACCTTTGGTCCAGGTTGCCGTCGTGAGCAGGATGCCTGCCACAGCGCTCAAAATGGTTATGATAGGGGTCAAAACACGAGATTTCATAATTGTCTCCTTTTGTGATAGATTTTCCCAAAGTCACTATGGTTTTAGGATAAAATGGGCTGGATTTATGCAAATAGTATAGCAAATATCCGGGGAAATTTCAATACCAAAACGAAGATAATCTTTACCGAATAGATTGGCGAGAGACCAAAACAGGCCAGGTCACGCTGGACCTGGCCCTGGATACGCTGGTGGTGGAGATGACAAGAGGCTAAAACAATTTCTTCTGAAACGTATCGTCATCTTTACCAGAACCTCCCCACCCAAATTTCTTCAAATCGATGCGGCCCTTCTCGTCAAACACCACCCCTTCTTCCAGCAGCAATTCATTTTGTTTTTGCGCCCCCGGCCGTTTACTGATCTCGCCCTTCGAATTGATCACTCGCTGCCAGGGTACGTCATCGGGACAGTTTGCCATTGCGCCGCCCACCCAGCGTGGGCCAAAGGCGCGATAGGCTTCGAATTCCACGCTTTGCGGCGGCGGCAACATCTTGGCGATCTGCCCATAGGTGGCAACTTTGCCATATGGAATCTGGCGCACCAGGTCCCAGACCTGGGCGTAGTAGGCCTCCTGATTAGGGGGAGATGTGAAGCGCATAGGAACCTCCGTTCCAAGACCGTGGACAGTGGACGATGGACGGCGAAAAACGGTCCACAGTCTACCGTCTATCGTCTATTCGATAAACTTTCCGCCGCTGACCTGCTTCTCTTGCAATTGCCGCGATGCGTCGTATTTCAACGTCACCTCGATCCGCTGGAAGCAGCGCCCGCTGCCCATCAGCACCTTGCGGACGTGGTAGCCGCCTTCATCGTCCAGGCTCAAGTCGTTGCTCAGGTTGACCTTGCCTTCGATGGTCTCGCCGCAACGGTCGCAGTGGACAGTGAAAGTGTAAAAGTCAGAACCGGAAGAAGTCGGTCCGCTGCCAAATAGTTTTTTGAGAAAGCCCATCGCTACTCCTTCACGATTGCTTCGATTTTATCCAGTTCATCTTCGGAAAAGTCTAACTTCTCCAGTGCAGCGAGATTGACCTTTAACTGTTCCACGCTGCTGGAGCCGATCAGCGCGGATGTAACCTGCGGTTTGCGCAACACCCAGGCCAGCGCCATTTGCGCCAGCGACTGGTTACGTTCTTTTGCAAGCTCATTCAGTTTGCGAACTTTGGGTAAGTTTTCCTTCACATTATCGGGAGTCAGCCAGACGCGCTCGGTCTTGGTGGCGCGCGCTCCGGATGGGATCCCGCCCAGGTAACGGTCAGTCAGTTGTCCCTGGGCGAGAGGCGAGAAGACGATGCAGCCGATACCCTCTTCATCGAGGACGTCCAGCAGACCGTTTTCCACCCAGCGGTCCAGCATGCTGTAGCGCGGCTGGTGGATCAGGCAGGGCGTGCCCAGTTCGCGCAAGATGCGGGCCGCTTCGCGCGTCTGCCCGGGGTTGTAGTTCGAGACGCCTGCGTAGAGCGCCTTGCCCTGGCGCACAGCGGAAGCCAGTGCACCCATAGTCTCCTCCAACGGCGTATCGGGGTCGGGACGGTGGCTGTAGAAGATGTCCACGTAATCGAGGCCCATGCGCTTGAGGGACTGGTCTAGGCTGGCCAACAGGTATTTGCGCGAACCCCACTCGCCATAAGGGCCGGGCCACATGTCGTAGCCGGCTTTGGTGGAGATGATGAGTTCGTCTCGGTAAGGCGCAAAGTCCTGTTTTAGTAACAGGCCGAAGGTCGTTTCGGCAGAACCGGGCGGCGGACCGTAGTTGTTGGCCAGGTCGAAGTGCGTGATGCCGCGGTCGAAGGCGTAACGCGCCATGGCGCGCGCGTTTTCGAGCGGATCCAGGCCGCCAAAGTTGTACCACAGGCCGAGCGAGATGGCGGGCAATTTCAGTCCGCTGCGCCCGACGCGGTTGTAGCGCATGTCCTTATAACGGGATTCGTTGGCAATATAAATTGAAGATGACATAAAGGCTCCTTTCAGACTAGAGACGATGGACGATAGACCGTAGACCATTTTTTATCGTCCACGGTCAACGGTCCACAGTCTATTTATAAATCAACCGAAACCGCTCGCAAACCAGCGGCATCTCTTCGCTGAATTCTTTGCCAATCCTGGGCAGGTAGCGCGAGAAAAAA
>CAZLOC010000008.1:0-13796 GCA_964560935.1 uncultured Anaerolineaceae bacterium
TGCAAATCGAGTCTATACTATATGTCTATGGACCGCGGGATCAACCTCAGCGGACAAAAGCAGGTCCGCATGGTGGGCTTGCAAAGTCTGTACGAATCACTGGGTGTAGTGAAAGTCCACCTAAAGCAAACAGAGTAATATAGAGATGAGAGAGAGCGCAAAAAAAAGACCCACGATTGGAGTGCTGGCAGGTATTCAAGTTTACTATGGAACAATCCTGGGAAATTTCATCGGCCCGTTACTGCATGGGGTGAGTGCGGCTGCAGAGAATCGGGGTTGCAACCTGTTGCTGGCCGGCGGCATGGACAGTTTATCCTACACTGTGGCTCATCCAGCATGGCCCGTTCCCTCGCCGGAGGTCGACTTTATCCCAGTCGGACCCTGGAATACAGATGGGCTGATCGTAGTCAATCCTTTGTTCTCGGAAGCCAGGTCACATTACCTTCGGGAAATAATCGACGCCGGTCATCCGGTTGTCTTCGCTGCCACCGGCGAGACCGGTCCAACCGTCGCCATCGACAATGTTGATGTCGTCCGTCAGGCGCTCTTGCACCTTATGTCCCACGGTCACCGACAGATTGCTTTTATTGCCGGGTATCCCAATGATTTGGCAGGCGACAGCGGCATCCGCTTGAATGCTTTCCGACAGATCGTCCGGGAATACGGTCTTGCTTCTGACCAGAGGCTGATTGCTTATGGGAGTCATGGCATCCCTGGTGGTCAACAAGCCATGCGCCAGATTCTAGATGCGGGCATTCCATTCACCGCCGTATTGGCCAGCAATGACGAGTCCGCAATTGGGGCGATGAGAGTGCTCAAATCAGCCGGACTGCGCATTCCTCAGGACATAGCGATCATCGGGATTGACGATACCTTCGATGCGATGGCTCAAGTCCCGCCGCTCACGACCTTTCACAGCTCGCCATTTCGCATGGGCTATCAGGCGCTGGAATTGCTGCTCGATTACATCGAAGGTCGAGTGAACAAGTTGGATAGCATTGCCGTACCGATGCAACTTGTCGTCCGCCAATCATGCGGCTGCCAGCCAAATGCGGTACCGCATGTCGTGATCAGCGAAGCCGGAGAGCCTGCCTCCGGGGACAATGCACCTGTAATACCCTCCGGCCTGGCAAAAACAATGGCTGAGATCGCATTGGCAGGGACGCAACGCTTAAACCCGGACGAAGTGTGTCTCCAATGCAGGCATCTGGTAGGGGCTTTTGTTGAGAGCCTGCGTTCGAAAGATCCGGCTGGCTTTCGCCTGTCGGTCGAAGAGACACTGATACGGGTAGAGGCGCTCGAGGATGATACGTTTATATGGTATGAAGCTCTCTCGGCGCTGGAAAGCGGTTTGGGGATCATTCGGAAAGCGATGGAATGGTCGCCAACTGATCAACAACCCGAGGCAATGATAGCAGAGGCCCGGGCCATCATTACCCAACACGCGCAGCGCCAACACAGGCACCTGGTCATCGATCAAAGATGGATCGCCGATCAAATAGGCCAGTTGAACGCGCGCCTGCTCACCGCGCTGGATGAAGCGCAAGTCTACGAGATACTGGCCAGTTTCTTGCCACAGGTATTCATTCAACACGTCGGCGTGGCTTTCTTCGAAGCAGAGGATGGCGATCCCGTTGCCTGGTCTCGGTTGCGTAAAGTATCGAAACATAGTATCGAGCTCCGTTTCCCGAGCCGCCAATTTCCGCCCGAAGGCTTGTATGATGCACCCTATCGCCTGGTCCTGCTCCCCATGGTTAGCCGGGAGGAAACACCTGGTTTTGTCGTCTTCGATGCAGCCGACCTGGAAATATGCGCCCATATTGTCAGGCAACTGGTCACATTCCTCAAGGTCGTACGCTTGTACCGGGAAGCCACCCAGGGACGCCAGCTTGCTGAGGAAGCAAATCGTTTGAAAAGCCGCTTTCTCTCAACGGTAAGCCATGAGCTTCGCACCCCGCTTAATTTGATCGTGGGATTAAGTGAGATGCTGCTGCAAAAGGGGGGAAATGATGGATCAGAAGCTGATCGTGACCTCAAACGAATCCACGCCAGTGCACAGCACCTGGACGGGCTTATCCGGGACGTACTGGATTTAGCACAAAATGAAATGGGCGAATTGAGGTTGGTCTGCGCGCCGCTGAACCTGGCAGATGTGCTCAAGGTAGTCGCGACGGTTGGGGAGCAACTGGTACAGGACAAAGGCCTGGAGTGGCAGGCCTCCATCCCTGAGAGTCTGCCCGAGGTGTGGGGAGACCGGACGCGACTACGCCAGGTGGTACTCAACCTGGTCAATAATGCGGTGAAATTCACTGCCCACGGCCGAGTGACATTGCGAGTAAGCGCAACGAACGAGATAGTTACCGTTGAGGTGAGGGACACCGGTTTGGGAATCCTGCAGGAGGAGCAAAGCGTAATTTTCGACGAGTTTCGCCAGTCGGAACGGACAACCGCGCTCGGATACGGCGGCTTGGGGTTGGGATTAGCCATCTGCAAGCGCCTGGTAGAGCTGCATGGTGGCAGCATCGGAGTCCGTTCATCCGGGGAAGAGGGTGCCGGTTCATCGTTCTATTTCACCCTGCCGGTCATGAAAAGTAAAACGGAGTTAAGTTTGCCGGAAATGATTCCCCACGATCAAACTGTGCTTCTACTAGTTGAACGCTCTGGCAACGGAGAACGATTGCGTGAACACCTGATCCAACAAGGGTTTGATGTAGAGATGGTGTGGACGGATGCAAGTAATATCTGGTCGCAATATTGGCTCAAGTCCAAACCGGGCGCCGTAGTCCTGGAACAAGGGACAGCCACGAAACAAGGCTGGGAAGTAGTGAAAGCATTGAGGGAAAACCCTCCTACTCGAGACATTCCTGTGCTGTTTTATTCACTCGATGGAAAACAGGATAGCGGTTCAGTTCTCGAATTGAATTACCTCACCAAGCCGTTGAATAAAACAGAACTCGGACAAGCACTGGAGCGCCAGAAAATTTGCAAAAGCGCAGGAGAAGGTAAAGAAATCATACTCATCGTGGATGATGAACCAAGCACTTTGGAATTGCATGCACGTATGGTTGCGGCATGGTCGCCAGAGTGTCATATTTTAAAGGCGAGAAATGGGAGAGAAGCGTTGGAGGTCATCCAGGAAGCGCGCCCAAACCTGATATTGTTGGATCTAGTGATGCCTGAGTTGGATGGGTTCGGCGTCCTGGAAGCAATGCGCAACGATCAACGCAGCCGGGATATTCCCGTTATCGTGTTAACTGGCCAGACACTAACGTTGGAAGATATGGAAAAATTGGGCCGAGGCGTAACCAGTGTACTCAAGAAGGGCTTGTTCAGCGCAGAAGAAACTTTATCCCACATCGAAGCGGCTCTGGCACGCAGTGCGACTTTAGGGAGCGAAGCGCAACGGGTTGTTCGTAAGGCAATGGTTTATCTCCATGAGCACTACATGGATTCGATCTCGCTGGAGGATACGGCCCGCTATGTGAGTATGAGCAAGGAATACCTGGCGCGATGTTTCCACCAGGAAATGGGCGTCACCTTGGTAACCTACCTCAACCGTTACCGGGTCAATCAAGCTAAAGCGCTTTTAGAGAAAGGGGAGCGCAATCTGACAGAAATAGCGCTGGAGACCGGCTTTTCGAGCAGCGCTTATTTCAGCCGGGTCTTCCGGAAAGAAGTGGGGATGAACCCCAGGGACTACATCAGAGTGACAAATTCTTAATCGAATATGGACTTTTGAAAAACAGGGTGGTGCAAATTCCCAAAAACTGAGGGGTGTTACTCTTTTTCAATCTCGTTCTCCAGCGGTCAATATCCTATCTATACTGATTAATATCATGTAAGATTTTTGTGGCCAGGAAAGCTATACTGATGATAGCCTTCATTTTTGTTAACTCGACTTACCAGCCCAGATATAGCATCGCATGTCCAGATGAAACAAAACCGGTACGCCACCCGACTTTTGTGATCTCGACTCGCTGCGCGAAAGCCGTCGTGCAATGGGTTGTGAACTAAATCCCGCAAGCATTGTCCGCTTACAAAAGACAAAAGGAGAAAAAAATGACCAACCAAAGAAAGCTGAAACACCTTCTAGTCGGCACTCTAGTAGTAGTGCTGATCGCGTCTGCGCCGATGCTGGCGCTGGCGAAATCACAGGGGAACCTTGACCCCGATACCCAATTCTACGTTCCCAAGCCGATCCAAGGCGCGAGGCAACAGATCGCCAGTCTCACCTCCAGCGGTGATAAGGCTGATGCCGCTCTCGTCAGGACGATGATTGAGACACCTCAAGCAGTCTGGATCGAGGGCGGCACCCCCCATAAGGTCCAGCAAGAGGTTAAGAGCACCATCAAGCACGCTGCCGCCAAGGGCACGGTTCCTGTCTTGGTCGCGTACAACTTACCGTTCCGAGACTGTTCTCAATACTCGGCCGGTGGAGCCACCAGCATGGCGGAGTACAAGGCGTGGATCGATGGCTTTGCTGCTGGCATCGGCGACGCTACGGTAGTGGTCATCCTCGAGCCGGATGGCCTGGGGATCATCCCCTGGTACAACCCGTTCGGGGACCGCGACACATGGGTAACCAATCCGAACCTCGAGTGGTGCCAGCCTGAAGAGGCGGATCCGGATACAGCCGCTGCCGAGCGCTTCGAGATGCTGAACTACGCGGTCGACAAATTCAAGGAAAACCCAGGCACCAGCGTCTACCTGGACGGCACCCACAGCGGGTGGCTCGGTGCCGGCGATGCGGCCGACCGTCTATATCAGGCCGGTGTCCTCGATGCGGACGGCTTCTTCCTGAACGTGTCGAACTACCGGTACACGGAGCACCTCATAAAGTATGGCACCTGGATCTCCAAGTGCATTTGGTTTGGTGATCCCGGTTCTGGTTCTTGGGGCGCCGGTCACTTCGAATGGTGCGGAAGCCAGTACTCCCCCGCGGACCCGAACGACTTCTCCACCTGGACGCTGACGGACCAATGGTATGCCAACAACGTCGAGAGCCAGACCTGGGTGCCCTATCCCGGGGATTCTGGGTTGAAGCATTTCGTCATCGACACCAGCCGCAATGGACAGGGTCCCTGGACCCCGACGGTGCCCTATCCCGATCCTCAGGATTGGTGCAACCCGCCTGACCGCGGCGTTGGCTTGCTCCCAACAGCAGACACCGGCATTGAGTTGGTGGAGGCCTACCTGTGGGTGAAGATCCCGGGCGCGTCGGATGGCGAGTGCGCACGCGGCCTCGGAGAGCCCGGTGAAACGATTGATCCCGAGTGGGGTCTGATCGATCCGCCCGCCGGGGATTGGTTCCCCGAAATGGCGCTCGACCTGGTGCAGAACGCTAATCCACCACTCCTCCCCTAATAATCAGCAAGCCCAAGATTATTACTTTTCCACAGGAGCACACGTTGACGTGTGCTCCTTCTTTGTAACATCAGGCATACCCCCGCCAACCGGGTAACTAAAGTCTGCCTCTTCGGCAGGCTTTTTGCTTCCCTTCCTTGCAAATCGAGTCTATACTATATCTATGCAAACCTACATCTCCATGTTGCGCGGGATCAACGTCAGCGGACAAAAGCAGGTCCGCATGGCAGACTTGCAAAGCCTGTACGAAGCTCTGGGTCTGGCGAATGTCCGGACTTATGTGCAGAGCGGCAACGTGGTCTTCGACAGTCCGGAGCAAGACGCTGCAAAGCTCAGGAAATCCATCGAAGCACAGATCGAGGAAACATTCGGATTTTCTGTGCCGGCTCTGATTCGCACCTCAGATGATTTTCGGCTCATTATCGAGAGCCATCCATTCGCGCAGGAAGACCCGACCAGAGTCCTGGTCACATTTTTGTATGAACGTCCAGACCAGTCAAAATGGGACGACTTGGGCAACTATAAAGATAAAGTGGACAAATTTGCTTTAGGAGAGCAGGAAATCTTCCTTTTCTGCCCGGGCGGCTATGGCAAAACCAAGCTGTCCAATACCTTTTTCGAGAAAAAATTGGGTGTGATTGCCACAACCAGGAACTGGAAAACGGTCAATGCTTTGTACGAAATGGCAAGTGAGAGCTAATTCTCGAGCACGAACCGCCCTTGCCGTGGAGACTAATGACTTATGAACGAACTTGAATTTGCCTACGATATAACTCTTGATGGCTGGTTACGGGCCCTTGAATTAAAGGATGCGAACACAGGGGGGCATACAATCCGGGTAACAGAGTTATCACTCGCGCTTGCCCGTTTCCTGGGTATTCAAGGTGACGAACTCATACAATTACGGCGTGGCGCTATCCTTCATGACATTGGCAAAATCGGAGTTCCTGACGCGCTTCTCAACAAGCCTGATCCGCTGACCGAGGCAGAATGGACTTTGATGAGACTGCACCCGGAACTCGGATACGGGATGCTTGCTCCAATCTCTTTTTTGCATCCAGCAGCAGATGTTGTTTATTGCCACCATGAAAACTGGGATGGAAGCGGTTATCCACGAGGATTGAAGGGAGATGAAATTCCTTTAATGGCAAGGATTGTATCCGTTTGCAATATGTGGGATTCTCTTGTGTCTGACCAACCCTATCGAAAAGCCTTGAGTTGGGAGGCTGCTCTAAACAATATCGAACAAGGATCCGGGATGCAATTTGATCCTGAAATCGTTGATGCGTTTATGCGGTTCATCAAGGATAAAAAATAACTTTCAAACGGAGGGCAGCATGACTGATTCAGCTTTGCAAGCACTATCCATTCTACGGGATGGGGGGCAGTTCAAATGGTACGTCATCACCCTGTTGGCGTTCGTCTTCTACGTCTACGTGATCGAAGCCGAAAAGCGCAACTGGAACATCCTCCTGGCCGGTTTGGCCTTCTGGGGCATGGACTGGTTCAACGAGATCGTTAATGGTATCTTCTTTCGCGTTACGGGCTATGCGCCCATCTGGGGCGCGCCCGCCGACACGGCTTACCTGATCCTGATCGGCCTGAATATCGAGATCATGTTCATGTTCGCGGTCAGCGGCATCATCTGGACCAAGATGCTGCTGCCGAACAAGGAAGACAAAATCCTGGGGATGCCCAACCGCTGGGTGGTGGCCATCGGCGGAGCAGCCTTCTGCGTCTTCGTCGAGTGCCTGCTCAACAGCGCCGGCGCGCTGACCTGGGAATGGCCCTGGTGGAACCGCTCCGCGCCCTGGCTGATCTTCCTGTTCGGCTACCTGACCTTCTTCATCGCCGCCTTCTGGGTCTACGACATGGAGCCCTTCAAGAAGAAGCTATGGACGGTCGGTACGATCTGGGGCGTGGACTTGATCCTGGTCGTCATCTTCATGGGCATCTTGAGGTGGATTTAGGGCAATAAAGGAAATCTGTCATTCTGAGCCCCGTAGGGGCGAAGAATCCCCGCGCGAAGCGCGGGAGACCCTTCGCTACGCTCAGGGTGACATAAAATATACATTCCTACACATATCTCCCAAACCAACCCAGCGTGCGCGCCCAGGCAGCGGTCGCGGCCTCGGCGTTGTAGCGGGAACTGGTGTCGTTGTGGAAGGCGTGGTCGGCATTTGCGTAGATCTCCTTTTCGAAAATCTTGCCGTTCGCTAACATGGCAGCCTCTATACTTTCAGCCGTACCTGTGATGCGTCCGTCCAGCTCGCCGTAGATCGCCAGCACAGCAGCCTGGATTCTGGGCAGGTCCTCTTCGGGTGGCGGAGGCCCGTAGAACGGCACAGCAGCCTTAAGTTCCGGCATTTCGACCGCCATCAACCAGGTCACACCACCGCCGAAACAAAAGCCCACCATTCCCACCCGTTCGGCATCCGCGAACGCCTGTCCCTGCAAATAAGCCCATCCGCTCTTGAAATCTGCCACAAACTGCGCCGGGTGGATGTTGCCAAGTGCGCCAGGGACATTAGACTCGCCCACCTGGGCGGAGCCTCCCTGCCGCGAAAGCAGGTCGACTGCCAGCGCAACGTAACCGGCCATCGCCAGACGGCGGGTCACATCCTCGATATGGGGATTCAGGCCGCGGTTCTCGTGGCAGACCAGAATGACCGGGGCCGATCCGTCCTGAATGGGGCGGGCCAGATATCCCAGCAAGGTAGCGTCCTCGTCCGGGAATTCGATTGGGCCAGCATCGATCGCCGGATCATCGGGGGTGACGTTGACACCGGCTGGCTCAGTCGGCGAAGCGTCCGCTGCCTGGGTAGCCTGCGGTTGTGTGGCTGTGGGTTCAGAAGTTGCGGGTGGAACTGCGGTACCTTCCAAAACCGGCACTGGCGTGCAGGCAGCCAGTATCGATTCTGCAACCAGCAGACTCCCCGTCACGGAAGCGATCAGTTTTAACGCATCGCGCCGCGTCAGGCGCCGCTCTTGATAGTCTTCTGCGAATTCATCGACCAGATAACGCTGAAAGGTATTCATTTTTTCTCCTTATCATTAAAGCTTTTATTCGGACAAAATTGGTATGGATTTCTAATTCTAACCTATATAGTAAGGCAGACTGTCAGTCCGCCCTACTGTGCGGTACACTTGAGTCATGACCCGCTCCTTGCGTCTGAGCCTCTTCCTGATCTCCGCCGCCACACTGACCTTCGAGATCACGCTTACCCGCCTGTTCTCGGTCGCGCAGTTCTACCATTTCGCCTTCATGATCGTCAGCATCGCGCTGCTGGGATTCGGAGCCAGCGGCACCGCGCTGGCGATTTTCCCTGCGCTTGGACGAAACGATCCTCGCCGGGCGCTGGGCCTGCTCGGGTTGGCGACTGGCTTCAGCATCTTAGGCGCATACTTGCTGACCAACCAGTTACCCTTCGACTCCTTCAGCATTGCCTGGGACCGCCGGCAAGTCGTAATTCTGGTCTTACACTACCTTGCCCTGGCCATGCCCTTCTTCTTCAGCGGCATGGCGGTCGGCCTTTTGCTGGACGTCTTTCCCAAATCCGCCGGGGGAACATACGCGGTCAACCTGTTCGGTTCGGCGCTGGGCTGCGTGTTCGCCTTGCTATCGCCTCCATTTTTGGGCGCGGAAGGCACGGTCACGTTGAGCAGCGGGTTGGCGGCGTTTGGGGCGCTGATCAGCTTGCGAAACAGGAGTACCCTGACGGGTATCTACGACAAGTCAAGGCGTAGTTTTGAAGCGTCCGCCATCCTCTTGCTGATACTTGTCTGCCTCGACCTGGGTCTGCGCTTCACCGGATATCCTGGCCTGCCTGTCATGGAACTGCATCTCTCGCCGTACAAAGGCTATTCCTACGCAGTGCAATATCCGCAGGCCGAGTTGATCTACCGCCGCTGGAACGCCTTTTCGCGCGTGGACGTGGTACGCAGCGGGGGCATCCATTCGATCCCCGGACTGAGTTATCGCTATCTGGAGCCGCTGCCACAGCAGGATGGGTTGTTTGTGGATGGCGACGACCTGAGCGCGCTCCTGCCCGAGGGAGCGGACATGTCGTTCAGCAGTCATCTGCCCACGGCGCTCCCGTTCGAACTGCGACCCGGGGCCTGCACGCTGGTGCTCGAGCCGCGCGGCGGCCTGGACATTTTGACTGCCCTTGCCCTGGGCGCCGGTCATGTAACGGCTGTGGAGGGCAACCCGTTGATCGTCGAGGCGGCGGAGCATATTTACAGCCAGCCCCATGTGCAGGTCGTCCTCGAAGCGGACCGCACC
Organism: uncultured Anaerolineaceae bacterium; assembly: GCA_964560935.1. Lineage (GTDB taxonomy): Bacteria > Chloroflexota > Anaerolineae > Anaerolineales > Villigracilaceae > JAABUE01. The sequence goes on from CAZLOC010000008.1 coordinate 9,650, forward strand.
TACCTGCGGCGTGAACGCGAACAAGCTTATGACGTGATCGTGCTCTCCCTGACAAATTCCTACCATCCGGTGCGCTCCGGCGCCTACAGCCTGGGGGAGGACTACCGTTATACCGTTGAAGCCTTTCAAGACGCCCTGGCGCGCCTGACCCCGGACGGCCTGCTGTCCGTCACGCGCTGGCTACAAGACCCATCCAGCGAAGACCTGCGGAGCTTTGCCCTGGCAGTGACCGCCCTGGAACGCAGCGGCGGGAACCCAGAGACACAAATCGTCGCTTTTCGCGGCTACAACACCCTCACGATCCTGGTCAAAAACGGGGCCTACACGCCGGATGAGTTGGGAACTGTCCGCGCCTTTGCAGCCGAGCGCGCCTTCGACCTGGTCTATGCGCCCGATATCCGCCCCGAAGAAACCAACCGTTATAATATCCTGCCTGAACCAATTTATTATCAGACCTTCAGCGAACTTCTCAAGGCAGAGTCACGCCCGGCATTCTATGACGCCTATCCTTTTGACGTCCGCCCGCCGACGGATGACCACCCTTTCTTCGGTCATTATTTCAAGTGGTCCCAGGCTAAACAAATCATCACCGAATTGGGTCATATCTGGCAGCCTTTTGGTGGTGCAGGCTATTTCGTCATTCTGGCATTGCTCGCGCTGGCAACCCTCATGGCCGGGATAATTATCCTGCTGCCACTTGCCATTCGCAGGCCGGTCAAGGAAACTGAGGGTCGCCAGCAGATATCCATCGTTCGGCCTTTACTATATTTTGGCTCCATTGGCCTGGCTTTCTTACTGGTGGAAATCCCCCTGCTTCAACGATTCATTCTTTATCTGGGAAACCCCGCCTACGCATTAACCGCAGTTTTATTTTCCATCTTGCTATTCTCGGCCTTTGGGAGCCAGTTGAGCCATCGCGTTTCCCATCGGGCAGCACTACTCTTACTCGTACTATCAATTCTGGTTGCACCGTACGGACTGCCCTACATCTTCTCGCTCACACTCGGCCTGCACCTATCTTTCCGTCTTCTTCTAACCGCTATCATCCTTGCTCCCATCGGCTTCCTGATGGGAATCCCTTTTCCGGCTGGCATTCAATGGCTACAAACCTTATCTGCTAACGAGGGAGCCGCAACTGAATATCCCCACATCCCCTGGGTTTGGGGAACCAACGGAGCAGCCTCGGTCATAGCCTCGATCCTGGCCGCGTTATTGGCTTTGACGTTTGGATTCAACTGTGCCCTCAGGCTGGGAGCCACCTGCTACGCAGGCGCGCTGCTCACGGTGCTGGCTCGTTCGAAGGAGACTCACCCTTAATCCCCTCGCCTGTAAAGGGCACGAAAATCACTCCGCCCATGTTGTAAGCTGTCACGTCCTGCCCTTCTTTAACAAATTTCCACAATGATTGATACCCACCCGGCGGGCCAATTGGGATAACCAAGCGCCCACCTTCAGTCAATTGTTCCACCAATGGTGCAGGCAAATGATTGGGCGCAGCGGTCACAATGATGGCATCAAAGGGGGCATACTCGGGCCAGCCATAATAGCCATCCCCTTGTTTAACTTCGACCTCAGAGTAACCCAACTCCTCCAGACGCTTTGCAGCTATCTCGGCCAATTCCGGAACGATCTCGATTGTATAAACTTCAACACCGTCCAATTCAGCCAAGACTGCCGCCTGGTAGCCTGAACCAGTACCGATCTCCAACACCTTCTCGCCGGGTTTCAACTCCAGCAATTCCGTCATCCAGGCAACAATATAGGGCTGTGAGATAGTCTGGCCATAATCGATTGGCAAGGGATGATCTCGATAAGCCATTTCTACATAATCTGGCAACACAAATAAATGTCGCGGCACCGTCCGCATCGCTTTCAGTACATCCGGGTCTGTAATACCTCGCGATTCAATCGTCGTTTCCACCATTTCCAAGCGTAGCTGCTCGAATTCATCCTGCACAGCCTGCGAAAGTTCGGGCTTTGATGGCTCTTCTGTCAGCACAGGCGCCTTCGCACAGGCTGCCAGAAGAAATATCAGCACCCAGTTGCGGATAGAAATACGCATTCGTCTATCTCTTTTCACACTTTTCTACTTACACTCTATGCACCAAATCACTCAGACTCCGCCTGCCTCTGATACGGGGCTCTTCCGCAGCGTATCCAATTGGCAGCATCGCCACCGGACGGTGAGCCTGGGGCGCATCGATAATACAACCGACCTCGCTTTCGTTGAACGCTCCCACCCACACGGTTGATAATCCCAGCGCTGTTGCAGCCAGCATGGCATATGTGCAGGCAATGGTGGCATCCTGAAGGCAGTACAATTCGATCCCCCGCTTACCATATTTTTTCTCCGAACGCGCTGCATGCGCACAAAAGACCAGCACCACAGGCGCTTGTTTCAAAAAGTCCTGTCCTGATGCCGCAGCGACCAATTCGGAACGTTGGTCCGCACGCGTCACGATATAGACTTCAAAAGCCTGCAAATTCCCGGCAGAGGGTGCAAGATTGACCATATCCAGAATTTGGACAAGTTTCTCTGCCTCCACTGGCGTGTCAGCATAAGCGCGGACGGAATGCCGCGCCTTGAGGGCATCAAAGAATTCCATTGGGATTATCCTTATCTGAGTAAATTACGAGGTTTCCTCAACCACTTTATAGACGACATCGTGTTCGCGCACTGGCTCGATGACTTTGATGGCGAAATCGTCGCCCGGCTTCACGGAGTCTACATTCTTGTGTTCGATTTGCAATGAGGTGACTTTTTGGATGAAGTCGGTTGTGTGCCCAAGAATGTGAATCATGTCACCAACCTTCAATTCATCTTTAATAGACAACACGGTCACGTTGATTTTGTTGAAGAAATGGGTCACATGACCAATTTCGACTTCCATGGCTTACTCCTTTCAAACATACTCTTATGTTTAGCTATACTTTAGCATAAATGCATATCAAATTTCTAGTACTCGCACAGTGTAATTTTGATTGATAGATTTTCCCTGTGCATACAGTGGTTGTCATCCATCATAATCATATTGTCCGGGTACTGGTACCATTCAGTTATCCTTAATGTTTCCATAGTAAAACATTCAGGAGTTACGCGTTGAGAAATCCAGTCAGCAATGCGATTCCTTCCGGTAGAAAAGGTCAGTAAATGACCAAAGGGATACCACCGGCAAAACATAAATAATTCCTGCTACAATTGGCGTGTTACCGGTATTTTATTGGAGCAACGATGATTGAACCCCGCAAACCCATCCGTTATTTCCAGATCGACGCCAGAAAAAACGATGCCATCGAAGGCAGCACTATTGTCGAGACCCCCGTCTCGCTCACCGTCAACGGCCAAGTATGGACGACCTTCATGTGTACCCCTGTACATCTCGAAGCCTTGATGGTCGGTTTCCTTTTCAACGAAGGTGTCATAAACAGCATGGACGAGATCGAAGATGTCCGCATCTGCGAGCACGGCGATAACGTGGATGTCTGGCTGACACATGACGCCTCCAAACCGGATAGCTGGACACGGACTTCCGGTTGCACAGGCGGCGTGACGGCCGTCGCCTCCATCGAGCGCCCGCAGCCAGCCTCCATTTCAGGTGAGTTTTGCCTGCTCCCTGGCCAGATCAACCACCTGGTCGAGCTATTGTTCGAGTCGCAGGAACTCTACCGCGAGACCGGCGGCGTACACACCTCCGCACTCACTGACGGGGAACAAGTCATCCTGTCCGCCGAAGACATCGGCCGTCATAACACGCTCGATAAAATCGCTGGCTTGTGCCTGATGGAAAACATCTGGCCCGACAGGCGCGTCCTGATCACAACCGGGCGCATCAGCTCCGAAATGCTGCAAAAAGCCGTACGGATGGGAGCGAAAGTCATCGCCTCGCGCACCTCGCCCTCCTCGTTATCTATCGAATTGGCCGAAGCCTGGGGCATCACCCTGATAGGTTATGCGCGTCGCAATAGATTTAATCTATATGCACATCCGGAGCGAATTCCTCTAAAAACCACCCAGCCGTCCTGAAAAGGGCGGTTCCTTCTTAACAACCGCTGTTACGCACCTACCCCCCGCAGGTTTCCTCGAAAACGACGCCTAGTTGACCAGGCCGTGGGATGTTTTGTGCATTTTGTCACAAAATACAGGATG
>CAZLOC010000008.1:13806-32909 GCA_964560935.1 uncultured Anaerolineaceae bacterium
TGAAACTCACCAGCCGTCCTGAAAATGGACGGCTTTTTTATAAGACAGGATAAACGTACGACGAAGTGACGATGAAAGCAACTTACCAGAAGATTCAAAAAAAGCAATAATCAAACTGGAAAAATAGCGAGGTCCTATGACCAATAAAAAAATCAAATACCAACCTGTTCCTCCTGAAATTACCGAACTCGTCACCGCACACGGGAATGACCCGGAAACCCTGCTCGAAGTGCTTGTGGACTTGCAGACGCATCCCGCGGGACTTTCACCTGCCACTATTACCGACGCAGCACGAGCGTTGAAATTGCCACCCCACAAAGCCTACGGCATGGCTACTTTTTACTCCATGCTCTCACTCGAAGAGCGCAAAAACATCCTGCGCGTCTGCGACGGGCCGGTCTGTTGGCTGAAGAGAGCCAGTGACCAGTCACCAGTGGACAGTTTCCAGGCAGCGCTTGGGGATGATTGGAGCGTAGAACGCTCCTCCTGCCTCGGCCTATGCGACCGCGCCCCGGCCGTCCTGGTCAACGACGAGCAGGCCGGGCCCGTCACCAGCGCGGATGCACCCAAGGTGTGCGAAGGCTGGCGCGGGATCTCGACCGACTACTCGCAACCGCGACCCGGTGAAGTCCGCGTGATGATGGCCAACGCGGACAAGATCGACCCCGATTCGATTGAATCTGCTTTGGAATATGGCGCGTATGGCGGACTTAAGTCCGCACTCCAAAAAACGCCTGAAGAAGTGCTCGACCTGGTCGAAGCCTCCGGCCTGCAGGGACGTGGTGGCGCAGGCTTCCCGGTTGGCCGCAAATGGAAGTTTGTCGCCGCAGCCAAAGGCTCACCCAAATACATGATCTGCAACGCAGATGAATCCGAGCCGCTCATCTTCAAGGACCGTGTGCTGATCGACACCAATCCGCACCAGTTGCTGGAGGGCATCGCCATCGGCGGTTACGCCTGCGGCGCGTCCGAAGCGTGGATATACATCCGCGGTGAATACGAGCACCAGGCAAGGTGTCTGGAACGAGCGATCGAGCAGGCCGAAGAAAAAGGTTTTCTCGGCGAGAATATCCTCGGCAGCAGCTTCTCATTCAAAATCCACGTCCATCGCGGTGCGGGGGCTTACATCTGCGGCGAAGAGACCGCCCTGATCGAGTCGCTCGAAGGCAAGCGCGGCGAACCACGTATGCGCCCGCCATATCCGCCCAGTTACGGCTTGCGCGGCAAACCGACCGCGGTCAACAATGTCGAATCCTATGCAGCAGTCCCGCATATCGTTAAAAACGGTGCGGACTGGTGGAAATCGCTTTCCAGTTACACCACGCCCGGCACGAAAATGTACATGGTGCTCGGCCACGTCAAAAATCCCGGTCTATTCGAAGCGCCCTTCGGCCTGACCCTGCGCCAGATCATCGACGACTTCGGCGGCGGGATGCTGGATGGCTCCGAATTCCAGTTCGCGCTGTGCGGCGGGGCCGCGGGAACCGTCGTCGACGCTAGCCTGCTGGAGGTCCCGATCGATTTTGCTTCCTCCCAAAAAGGGATTTCGCTCGGCGCGGGCTCATTCCTGGTCTGCGACCAGTCAGTTTCACCCGTTGCCTTCCTGCGCGAGTTGCTGCACTTCTTCGCTGCTGAATCCTGCGGGAAATGTACGCCTTGCCGGGTCGGCACCTGGCGTTCCATGGAAATCCTGACCCGCATGGCCGCCGGGAAAGGCACGGCGGGCGACGTCGCCGAACTCAAAGCCCTTTCAGACAATATGCTGCTGGCCTCCTTCTGTGCTCTGGGACAGTCCGTGCCGATCCCGATGAATTCGGCCATGAAGAATTTTGCGGAAGCTTTTGAGAAAGCAGAGCAATAGTCCCCTCTCCCCCATGGGGAGAGGGCAAGGGTGAGGGGTGGATATGCAAAATACCCCCCACCCTAGCCCTCCCCCTTTCAGGGGAGGGAGTTGCGAGGAACTTATGACATTCAAGATTACCCTAAATGGAAAAATAATCGAAGCGCAAGCGGGACAAACCATCCTGGATGTTGCCAAAGAACACGATGTTCGCATCCCGACCCTGTGCTATCACAAGGACCTGTCACCCACCGGCAACTGCCGCATGTGCGTGGTGGAGGTCCAAGGCTCGCGCTTCCTGCAAGCCGCCTGCGTGACCCAGGTCTGGGACGGCATGGAAATCGAGACTGACAGCCAGAAAGCGATTGCCTCCCGTAAGCTGTCGCTCGAACAGATGCTGGCCAACCACTCGCCCAACTGCGCCACCTGCGATATCAGCGGCGAATGCGACCTGCAAGATATCGTTTACGAATACCAGGTGGATGCGCCCACGTGGGGCACCAAGGGCACGCGCTACAAAGTGGATAGCGACCCCAACCCCTTCATCCGTGTGGACTTCAACAAGTGCATCCTGTGCCGCCGCTGCGTGCTGGCCTGCGCAGAGATCCAGGTACGGGATGTGTGGGGGGTGGCCCAGCGTGGCTTCGAGGAAATCATCGTAGCCGGGGCCGGCACGACCCTGCTCGAAGCGCGTTGCGAATCCTGCGGCCAGTGCGTGGCCTACTGTCCGACCGGTGCGCTCTCCAACAAGATGAGCTACGGACAGGGCGTAGCCCGCGCCCACCAGATCAGCAAAGTAACCACCACCTGCGCCTACTGCGGCGTTGGCTGCCAGTTCGACCTGCTGGTCAAGCACAAAAAGGTCATCGGCGTAACTTCCAACCCAGACGCCCCGGTCAATGGCATGGCTTTGTGCGTCAAGGGGCGTTACGGCTACGATTATATCTGTCACCCCGACCGGGTGAAGAAACCCCGTGTGCGCCGTTACCTGCTTGAAAACAAACAAAAGCGACTCAAGGGCAACGCCTGGGACTGGATCGAAACCGACTGGGACACCGCCCTCGACCTCACCGCCCGCAAACTGCGCGACGCGCGTGACACACACGGACCAGACAGTGTCGGTGTGCTGACCTCGGCGAAATGCCTGAACGAAGAAAACTACCTGATGAATAAACTGGCGCGGCAGGTCATAGGGACAAATAATATTGACCACTGCGCCCGTCTCTGACACTCCAGCACGGTGGCCGGTCTGGCCGCCTCCTTCGGTTCGGGCGCCATGTCCAATTCAATGGACGACGTCTCTCAAAAAGCAGAAACCTTCTTTGTGATTGGTTCCAATACCACCGAGCAGCATCCCGTCTTCGGGACGATGCTGCGCCGGGCGGTACGTTTTCGCGGCGCGAAGTTGATCGTCGCTGATCCCCGCCGCATCGACCTGTGCGATTTTGCCACGCTCCATCTCCAGCAGAAACCGGGCAGCGACATTGCCCTGCTCAACGGGCTGATGTACATCATCCTCGACAAAGGCATGGAAGCCAAAGATTTCATCGCCGAACGCACCGAAAACTTCGACGAGTTCAAAGCTACCATCATGGAATACCCGCCCACCCGGGTTTCCGAGATCACCGGCGTACCGGTCAACCAGCTTTACGAAGCCGCTGAGATCATGGCTGCCAGTAAGCCGATGGCCGTCATATGGGCCATGGGCATTACCCAGCACATCAGCGGCGTGCGCAACGTCATGAGCCTGGCCAACCTGCAAATGTTGCTCGGCAACATGGGCGTGCCCGGCGGCGGCGTCAACCCGCTGCGCGGACAGAACAACGTCCAGGGTGCTTGCGATATGGGCGGTCTGCCCAATGTCTACCCGGCCTACCAGCCGGTCACCAGCGAGGAAGCCCAGAAGAAATTCAAGGATGCCTGGGGCCACACCAGCAATACCAAAGTCGGTCTCACCGTCACCGAGATGATCCCTGGAATTCTCGAGGAAAAAATCAATGCGTTATACATTCTGGGCGAAGACCCGGTCATGTCCGACCCCGACACCCACCATATCCGCAAGTGCCTCGAGAAATTGGACTTCCTCGTCCTGCAGGAGATCTTCCCCTCCGAAACCGCAGCCTATGCAGACATTCTGCTGCCTGGCGTCTCCTTCGCCGAGAAGACAGGCACCTTCACCAATACCGAGCGACGGGTGCAGATGGTGCATAAAGCGATTGAGCCAATTGGGGACGCCAAGCCCGACTGGTGGATCACAGCGGAAATTGCCAAGCGCGTCCTGATTGGGACCCCCGACCTGCTCCCATTAAGCGGGCCGTTCGCTGGCTGGGCCTATCCTGGCACCTCCGCCATTATGGACGAGATCAACGCGCTGACGCCCTCTTACGGCGGCATAACGCATGCCCGCCTCGAGGCAGGTGAACGCATCCAATGGCCCTGCACGGACGCCGAGCACAAAGGCACGCCAGTGCTGCACATCGGCAAGTTCGCCCGTGGGCTGGGCAAATTCATGCCAATTGACAACGTACCGCCCGCCGAAGAGCCCAGCGATGACTACCCGATGGTGATGAGCACCGGACGGGTGCTGTATCACTGGCACGGTGGCCAGATGACCCGCCGTTCGAAGGGCATCATGCAGGTCTACGGCGAAGCGCTGGTGGAAGTGAATCCAGACGATGCTGCAAAGATGGGCATTAATGGCAAGAAGACTGTCCGGGTTACGTCCCGCCGGGGCAGCATCGAAGCCCAAGCCTGGGTTACGGACAGAGTCCCACCCGGCATGGTCTACGCCAACTTCCACTTCCCCGAAGCTTCGGCCAACGAGTTGACGCAGGCCGTGCTCGATCCGGTGGCTAAAATCCCGGAATACAAAGTTACGGCAGTCAAAGTGGAACTCGTCTAAAAAGTCCAATTGGTCTGACAGGTCTAATAAGTCGTTTTTTGACCTGTCAGACTTGTCAGACCAACGACCAGGAGACCGAACATGAACATCCGCAAAGTTTTAGAATATGCCCTGCAACGCGAATACGAAGGCAAGGCCTTCTTCGAGAACAACGCCGAACGTCTGAGTAGTGCTGCCGCGGTGGGAGCCTTCAAAGCCATCGCCAAAGAGGAACAGCGTCACATCGAATTCATCCAGGCCCAAATCAATGTACTGGATGCCAAAAAATCCGGCAGGCAAACAGCCACCAAACCTGCCCCCAATCTTGACGAGACAGAATTTTTCGCCAACCGCGCCGATAAGGAAATGATCGAGCAAACCGTCAACGAAGCCATGGTTGCGGATTTGCCCGTGCTGCGCATGGCTTACCTGATCGAGCGCGATTTTGCCGAGTTCTATGCACAGGCTGCTTCCAAAGCCGAAGAGGATGTTAAAACCTTTCTCGACATGCTGGCACTCTGGGAAGCTGGTCATGAGCGTTTATTCAAGAAGATGCATGACGAGGCCTTCGAGAAATATGCCGAGATGCCCTGGGGCGGGTAAAAATCCACCAAGCTAAACGCTCAAAAGGTCTTACAAGTTGTTGACTTGTAAGACCTTTTGACTACCCGTGCTGTCACAACTCTTTGGTACAATCGCCCCCATGCAAAGAATTCTTTACACGTGGTTACTTATTGTGGTACTGGTCACATCTTGCTCGCCAAAAACAATTGAAGAGACAGTTACAGTTACTCCTGACACTTACAATCCTTTTGTACCTTTAAGCGACAATGCAACCATTGTACCGGTTGAAGCTGGAACAGTCGTGATCCCCACTGCTGCGCCCACCAAACGGACAGGGCCCATACCCACGCTGGCTCCCTTTAGCGTACAACTGCCCCCTACTCGCATGCCGGGGGTGCCGATTTCGTCTCCCACGCCAGATTCGCCGCGCGTATTGCCAACGCCCCGGGTGGACCCCAGTCAATATGTGGTACAGGCCGGGGACACGCTTGGCACGATCTCCCAGCAGTACGGAGTCAGCCTCGAGGCGCTGATGCAGGCCAACGGGTTGTCCGATGCGGATGTGTTGTCCGTAGAACAGACGCTCACCATCCCGGCTCCATCACCGGGCGAGCAAGGCCCCGATTTTAAGATCATCCCCAATTCCGAGCTGGTCTACGGTCCGGCCAACGCGATGTTCGATGTGGATGCCTTTGTCCAGCGTGAGGGTGGGTATCTGGCGACATACAGCGAGGATGTGAACGGGGAAATCCTGACCGGTTCACAAATCATCACACGCGTGGCGCAGAATTACTCGGTGAACCCGCGCCTGCTATTGGCGATGCTGGAGCATCAAGGCGGCTGGGTGACAGAGTCGGCTCCATACAGCGAGGACTATCCAATGGGGTTGCAAGACCCCTGGCACCAAGGCCTGTACCTTCAACTGACCTGGACAGCGGATACGCTCAACCGCGGTTATTACCTGTGGCGTGTAAATGCTATTTCAACCTGGGTGCTGGCCGATGGAAATGTTTTGCCGATTGCTCCGACCATCAACGCCGGGACAGCGGCCGTTCAGGGTTTCTTTGCCAAGCTAGACGACATGTTCACCTGGCAGGGAAATACAACTGCCTTCGGCCTGTTCCAGACTTATTTCTTCCTGTTCGGCAATCCCTTCGATCTGGCGATTGAGCCGCTCGTACCGGCCAATTTGCAGCAGCCAGGGATGCAATTGCCCTTTGAGGTGGGCAAGGTCTGGTCATTTACCGGCGGTCCACACGGCGGCTGGGACAGCGGTTCGGCCTGGGCTGCGCTAGACTTTGGTCCGCCCGGGGAGACTGCCGGCTGCACGCCCACAGATGAGTGGGTCGTAGCTGTTGCTGACGGCTGGATCGTGCGCACAGGCGAAGGCGTCGTAATGCAAGACCTGGATGGCGACGGCATCGAGCAAACCGGCTGGAGCGTGTTCTACATGCACATCGAAAGCCGCGACCGGGTGCAACCTGAGACCTATGTCTATGCCGGAGACCGCATTGGGCATCCATCCTGCGAAGGCGGCTTTTCCAACGGCACACACGTGCACATCGCCCGCAAATATAACGGGGAATGGATCCCTGCCGATGGCCCAAACCCATTCCAACTGGAAGGCTGGATCTCCAGCGGGGACGGCATCGAGTATGATGGCTTCCTGATAAAAGAGGGGCAGGTGGTAGAAGCCTGGGATGGGCGCAACGAGCTAAATCAACTCTCGCGCTAATCCACTCATAAACATTTAACTTCCCCAAGTATAATAATCCTGACGGAGTCATGGCGTGAAACGCAGCATTTACCTTCTGGTTGCCCTTGCATTGATTCTGGGCGCCTGCAACTCAACCCCAAACCTGTGGGGAAGCTATGTAACCCCTACGCCTTATACTGATCAACTGCCAGTGGCGTTGGAGACAACGCCTTTTGCAACCCCAATTCCTGTCAGCGAACCTGTCGCTGTCTCATCCACCCAAATCCCGGAACCAACGAAGACACCGGTTGTCGCCCTCACACCAAAAGACTCGGTTGCTAACAACACCCCCATTTCCACCTCAGACGAACCACCTATCCTATATTACGCACAAAGCGGTGACACATTGAGCGCCGTCGCTGTACGTTTCAATGTGCAAACAGATGAAATAACATCCTCGGAGCCACTTCCTGAAACTGGACTGATCGATCCCGGCACCCTACTGGTCATTCCCGAAAAACTGACCGAATACGGTCCCAACGCTCAGATCATGCCAGATAGTGAGATCGTCTTCTCGGTTGGCGCAGCGGATTTCGACATTTACGCCCACGTTAACGGGGCAGGCGGAGAACTCTCCAAATATAGGGAGTATCTCAGTTCTGCCGGCTGGACAACCGGCTCCCAGGCCATCGAGCGCATCGCCATGGAGAACTCCATCAATCCGCGCCTGTTGCTGGCAATCCTGGACTATGAAGGCAAGTGGGTCACTGACAGCCCGACTGATTACCTGCACAAACAATACCCGATGGGATTCGAGCAGGAATTCGAAAAAGGCGTATTTCGCCAGATGGTCATCGCTGTCAACCAACTCTATATCGGCTATTATGGCTGGCGCAGCGGCACATTGACCGAATTGACCTTCCCGGATGGGGAAACACTGCGCCTCGCCCCGGACCTGAATGCTGGTACCGTTGCCATACAGTACCTGTTCTCCAAGCTGCACGACAAAGAGGAATGGCAAAGCATCATCGACCCAAACGTCGGCTTTCCGGCGTTCTACACCGAGCAGTTCGGCGATCCCTGGCTGCGAACCCAGAATGCCGGCCCCATCTTCCCGCCAGGATTGACCCAGCCGCCCATGGTGCTGCCCTTCGAGCCTAACCGTGAGTGGGCTTTCACTGGCGGCCCGCACGGCGCCTGGGAACATGACGGCCCGTTGGCCGCCATAGCTTTCGCCCCCGCCACCGATAAGCCTGGTTGCACCGAATCCGAAAAATGGCTGGTCGCCTCGGTGCCCGGGCTGGTTGTTCGCTCAGGGGGCGGTGTGGTGGTATTGGATTTAGACGGCGACGGTTACGAAGAAACCGGCTGGAACCTGTTGTATCTGCACGTCGCCACCAAGGACCGTGTCAAACTGGGTACATGGGTCGAAACAGACGCTCGCATCGGTCACGCCTCCTGCGAAGGCGGCGTATCGACCGGTACCCACCTGCACTTTGCCCGTAAATACAACGGCGAATGGGTGCTGGCCGACGGCCCCTTGCCCATTGTGTTAAGCGGATATGTTGTTCATAATGGCACGAGACCTTATCTGGGAACACTGACCAAAGGTAACACGACCATCATCGCTAACGAGGTCGGTACAGCCAGCTCCGTCATCTTCCGCAAACCTGATGAATAAAAACAAATTCACGACACCCCACACAATCCTTGCGAAGGTTAAATTTCTGGCAGAATTTCAGGCGCAAATAGCATATCTGTCGGAAATATATATTACGATACAGCAAAATCTTCGCAAGGGTACGCCGTTGAAACAGTCAAAGCTAACCTTAGTCAGTTTACTCTTGGTTACATCGTTCATTCTCTCCGCCTGCGGAATCAAGGCCTCCGCCAGCGGGCTGCCTTTATCTGAGCCTACCGCATCCGTTCCACAGGCTCCCACCTGGAAAGGACGCCCGGAATATGCCCCCGGCGAACTGGTCGACTACACCGCCCAGACCGGAGACACACTCCAGGCATTGGCCTCGCACTTCAACACCAGTGTAGAGGAGATTTACGAGGCCAACCCCTTCATCCCACGCGATGCCACCACCATGCCTCCTGGTATGCCGATGAAAATTCCCATTTATTACCTGCCACTATGGGACAATCCATATCAGATCATCCCTGATCAGGCTTTTATATATGGCCCGTCATTTGTTGGATTCAACACGTCTGCTTTCGTGGCCGACCACCCCGGTTGGCTGAAAAGCATCTATGCCTGGGCAGGCCGCGACAACCGCACTGGCGCCGAGATCGTGGACTATGTGGCCATCAACTACAGTATCAGTCCGCGCCTGCTATTGGCGTTGCTCGAATACCAGACTGGTGCGCTTTCACAAACGGAAAGGCCCAAATCCCGCTTTATGCTAGGCTTCGAGAAAACCTACTACGAGGGTATGTACCTGCAACTGGTCGGCGCAGCCAACGCGCTCAACGATGGGTATTACAAATGGCGCATCGGCACGTTGACTGAATTCGAACTGAAAGACGGGAGTATTGTCCGGCCGGACCCGTGGCAGAACGCGGCTACGGTCGCCTTACAATATTATTTTTCGCAGATGCTCTCCGCGGACGAATACCGCCTCGCTGTCGGACCCGAAGGCCTGTTTGCCACCTATTCGGCTTTGTTCGGCGACCCCTGGGCGGACTCCGTCGAACACATCCCTGGCAGTTTACAGCAACCCGAACTGCGCCTGCCCTTCCCGGCAGGTCAGACATGGTCATACACCGGCGGTCCGCACACCGGCTGGGGCCTGGGACAACCTTACACCGCCCTCGACTTCGCCCCGCCCGCCGACAAATCCGGCTGTTTCCCCGCGGATGAAAAAAACTATGCCATCGCCATGGCTGACGGGATCGTGGTGCGTTCCGAGTTCGGGTTGGTCGCCCTCGACCTGGATGGGGACGGAGACGAACGCACGGGTTGGGTGCTGGTCTATTTGCATGTAGCAACCAAAGGCCGCGCCCCGACCGGTCTGTCGTTGAAAGCGGGCGACCCGGTCGGCTATCCATCCTGTGAAGGCGGGCGCGTGACCGGAACGCACATTCACGTCTCGCGCAAATATAACGGCGAGTGGATCCCGGCTGACGGCCCACTGCCCTTCAACATGGAAGGCTGGGTAGCACACGACGGTCTACGTGCTTACCAAGGCACGCTCAGCAAGGGCGGCCTGACGGTGGAGGCCTGCGAGTGCGGAGACCTGTATAGCCAGATCAGTTCGGAACCTGTTCAATGAGAATTATTTCCGCCTTGAGCAGACGCTGAACTGGTCAAGATGGTAGTTGAAGGGTGAGCTTTAGCCATCTTTACTCTTCGACTGCGACTTTCTCCCTTCGGGGACGCTGCGGTCTCCGCTCACCTGTGCCTGCGGCACTGGCGCAGGCAGAGAGAATGATAATAAATCGAGAGGGCACATGGAAAGTAGCGCTTCACTTCGAAACATCCTTGAGATTGGATTTGGGATCATCTATATGATCGGAGCAGGGTTCAATTTTGCCTACACGCTGAAGCATGGGGAAGAATTCTATTCTGGCTTTGCCGAGCGCACCTGGTTTTCCCCTACAAAATGGTTCATTGGTAAATTCGTCATTCCCAACCCCAGAATTTTTACTGTCACATTAATTCTGTTTCAACTATTTGTTGCAATTGCGCTCATCAGCCAGGGACCGTATGTGGGGCTGGGCCTGCTGGCCGGGACAGCCTTCTGCATGTATGCCGTCTTTGTCTCCAACGTTCCCGGCGCGATTGCAAATTTGGTGATGGCAGTACTTCAATTCTATCTGGCAAGCACACGATAGATATTAACGATAGAATAAAAGAACCATGCCAGAACAGTTACTACAACCCGATCAAATCCCCCTGCTCGAAAATCTGGCGGCGAAGGCTGATTCAGGCACAGTCCAACGCCGAGCCGATATACTCCTGCTGTACAACGCAGGCAAAGATACTCGTGAAATCTCCGAGATAGTCGGTTTAGCTCCACGAAGCGTACGTTTTTGGCGCAGGGAATTTCTAAAGCGTGGGATGGATATTTTTTCTGCAAACACCGAAGTAGAACAGCCCGCGCCTGTACAGCCGACACCCATTCCCGAGGAAAGAGCACCCACTCGGAAACCTGTGTCCGCAAGGACACACTTCCCCAGAGTAAGGAAAAATCCCGGGATCAAAGCGGACGACCCAATGGCAGAAGCCGGGCGCAAAATCCTGCGCTTCCACTTTGCCCACATGCTCAGTCACGAAAAAGGCACTCGCCTCGGTGAGGATATCGAAGAGTTGCACGATATGCGCGTCGCCACCCGGCGGATGCGGGCTGCCTTCGAAGTCTTCGGGCCCTTCTTTAAACCGAAAGCGGTCAAAAGCCATCTCAAAGGGCTGCGCGCCACCGGGCGCGCCCTGGGACGCGTGCGAGATTTGGATGTCTTCATGGAAAAGGCGGATCATTATCTTGAGACGCTTCCTGAAGAGGAGCGTCCTGGTCTGGAGCCGCTTCTGGACGCCTGGCAACAGGAACGAACGCTTGGGCGGGACAAGATGCTGGCCCACCTGGATAGCGAAAGTTACCAACAATTCAAGCAGGATTTCAACGAATTTGTATCCACTCCCAGCGCTGGCGCTCGCCCTATTTCAGGAGTCAATCCGATTCCCAATCTGGTGCAGCATGTTGCGCCAGTTTTGATCTATACACACTTGGCGGCTGTACGCACCTATGAGACGATCATAGCGAACGCCACGATCGAGCAACTGCATGCCTTGCGCATCGAATTCAAAAAACTGCGTTACACGCTGGAATTCTTCCGCGAGGTGTTGGGATCCCAAGCCAAGGGAGTCATCAACGATCTTAAAACCTTGCAAGACCACCTAGGGGATCTTAACGATGCGAATGTCGCTTGCCAGATCTTGCGCGAGTTTATCGAAACCTGGGAAGAGCGTCAAATTGATCTGCCACTGCAAGAACGCCAAAACCCGGAACCGGTGGTGGCCTATCTGGCTGCCAAACATGCTGAACGCCACAAGCTGATGGTCACATTCCCCGAAGCCTGGGCACATTTCAACCGCCCTGAATTCCTGGAAAACATAGCACTTGCAATTTCGGTGTTATAGAAGAATTTACGTTTGTCTGCGTTAATCAGCGTCCCTCAAAAGTAAAAAATGGAGTTGCACATTAGGTAAAACCATATCAAAAACGCGACCTTGAAATAAATGAGGTCGCGTTTTTTCATCACCATCAACTCAAATGGTCTCCCCGCTCAGTGTGGTTGTGTGATTGCCGTATCAAATTTACCGCGAAGCACGCAAAGAACGCGAAGAAAAGCCTTATAATCTTTGCGAGCTTCGCGCTCTTTGCGGTTCAAAAACAAACCACACCGAAGGGGGAGACTATCCAACTCAAGCTTTTAACTTTCCGCCGGGGCATACACCCCTTCTGCCACCAGCTTCTTCTCCCCACCCTCCGCCTCGAAAATCTGGTAGCGTAAATCGATGGGAATCACCTTGCCCAGCATGGCCTGCGCCGGGCAATAACTCTGCGCCGTAAGCTCAATCGCGCGGAGGACGGATTTTTCGTCCACACCGTGGCCGGTCACCAGGTAATCGATGGTTGCGCGGGTAAATACTTTGGGGTGTTCATCCGCACGGGGCGCATCCACGCTAACTTCGAAGTCGGTCACATCCTGGCGTTTTTTACGCAGGATGGAAATCACGTCCATGGCTGTGCAACCCGCCAGGCTGACTGCCATCAGTTCCATTGGGATAAAGCCTCTCCCTTCCCCGCCCACTTCTTTTTTTGCATCCAACTGGATATCGAATCCGGAATCTGCTGTGCCTGTGAAGGCCATGTTTTCTTGCCAGGTTACTTTTGCTTGCATGTTTATGCTCCCTTTATACCCGATACCCTCATAATCGTCCTTCGACTGCGCTCCGCTCAGGACCAATGCGACTACTCCAAAATCAAAGGCGTCACATACTTTTCCAGTGACGCACGGTCGATCTCACCCACCCAGCGCAGACGGACGTTGCCCTCACGGTCAATCACGAACGAACTCGGTAGGTTACGGGTCTTGAAAGCGCGTTCGGTGGCTTCATAGGTCGGGTCCAACCAGACCGGGAAGGTCAGGCTGTATTCCTGCACAAAGGCTGCCACCGCATCCGCGGGATCACCATCATTGACGGCGATAGTCACAAACCCGTCCGCTTGATGAGCTTCGTAATAGGCTTTCAAAGTTGGCATCTCAGCCTTGCAGGGCGGGCACCAGGTGGCCCACAAATTCACCAGCACCACCCGCCCGTGGTAATCCGCCAGCGAATATTCCGTCCCGTTCAGGTCGGAGAGTGTCAGCGCCGGGGCTTTGTAATCGACCTCAACAGGTACAGTCAACGATGCGCCAGATGTCGGACTGCTTGCAGCAACTTCCGGGCGGGGCCACAACATCAATGCGGCCAACCCAACCAAGATCAAACCTGCACCCAACACAACCATTCCAAGCAAATTCGCACGGCCAGACCTGGAACGTTTCAGCTTCGAACGATGAGGTGCTCTGATTCTGTTGGACATAAGATTTATTGTATCAAAAATGACCGACTCTCACACGACGCACCAGGCTTGTTTTAGCCTGCCGCCGTGCAAGAAGCCGGTCCACACTTCAGAGGCTATCCAGCCAGCACCCGCTGGATTTCTGCCAGCAGATTACCCTCCGGCACGGCGCCAACAACGTGCGCCTTACCATCATTGATGGTAGTTTGGGGCACACCGCTAACATTATGCCGCATAGACAGTTCTGGAAATTCGGTCGCTTCTACCATCTCGGCCTGGATCATAGGGCTTTCCATCGCCATCTGGTGAGCAAGCACCACAGCGCGCGGACAATATGGGCAGGTGGGGGTGACAAAGACTTGTAAAATGACAGGCTTGTCCAAGTTTTTGAGAAACTCACGGGTTTGTGGATTCAGTCCTGAATCCCGGTTCGAAACGAGTACGATATCCTGGATCAGCGAGGTAAACTCGTGTCCGGAAGGGATACCCGCCAGGCGTACGCCGAAGTCCGTGATTTGCTCGCCTTCTTTGGCGGCAATGACCAGGCCGGGCGCTTTGTCCACGTTGTATTTGGCAGCCAGGTCGGCATCCGCATCCATGTCGTAGATTTCGATGCTCAACAGGTCAGAGATAGCCGCGACTTCCCCCACAAGTTGACGAGTGTCGTCACAATAATCGCAGTTTGCCTTGCTGCCGAAGAACATCAGATGCACAGGATACTTCAAACCATCGAAGACCTCGCGGATCTGTTGGGTAATATCGTCATTGAGTAATTGAGTCATTCTTTCTCCATTGGTTGCCCCAACGGGGCAAAGTGCCCCTTATGGGGCATAGCGTAGATAGGTTATCAGGTGCAACCGCCGCCTTCGCTGCTGGTATAGCCACATTCAGGACATTCCAGTGCCAGCAGACCGTTGTAATCCAGTTTGCCTTTTCTGCAAGCAGGACAGGCGCTTCCGGCTCGCAAGGGCGCCCGTGTTTGATCGACAGGCTGCAGTTTGCCCTGCAAAAGCAGTTCCAGCGACGATACTGCACTCTCAGGCTGGTCGGTCACGTTGTTTAGATGTTATTTAAGGGAAAAAGTTACAAAAAGGGGCGGATTGCCTCCGCCCTTGGTGGCATCAATTTGTTTTTAGGAATTCATCCAGATTAAGGCGCTTGAACAGGCGTTCACGCACTGCAACTGGCAAATCGGTTTCAGTGCTGGAATGATACAAATAAACGGTTTTCTTGAGTGTGTCGACAACGATGCGGCAATCTTCGCATCCAGCCAGGTGACGTTCAAGCTCGCGGCACAGTTCTTCCTGTGCGGTGCCATCGACATAATCCGAAAGTGAACCCAGTAGGGATTTACAATTTTTCTCTTCCATCAGGCTTGCTCCTCTTTCAGCCGTTCGCCATAATACATCGAAAGTTGCTCGCGCAGGCTCAGACGGGCACGTAACAGTCGGGTTTTGACCGCTGTTTCGGTCAGGCCCAGGGCCTCGCTCGTCTCGCGAATCGACAGGCCTTCAATATCCCGTAACAGGAACACGACCCGCAGCTTTTCCGGTAAGCGCCGGATGGCTTTGTCCAGGTGTCCCTTTGATTCTGCTGATAGCAGTTCCTCTTCGGGCAGGCAGCACCAGTCCGTGAACTGGGTGGGATGCTGGAGTTCGTCATCATCGTCCTCGTAATCCATCGCTACCGGGATGGTCGGCTTCTGACGACGCAACGACATCAAGGCTTCATTGACGGCGATGCGATACAGCCAGGTGGACAAACTGGATCGGCCTTCGAAATTATCAATGGATTGCAAAGCCTTCATGAAGGTGTTTTGCAATACATCTTCGGCATCCTGTTCATCGCCCAGCATCTTCAACGCCAGCCGGTAAATCTGGATGGAATAGGCATCCACCAGCCGGGCAAACTCAGCCCGGTCCCCTGCCTGCAACGCTTCCAGAGAAATTTCCGGGCCAGTATCGATATCTACCATTTAGATGTAACCTCGCTCAAAAAGTTGCCATAATTCTTAGAATTTACGCCATTCTCGAAAAGATACCGAAAATAAGGGGGGGGCGGGCGACGCCCGCCCCCCCTTTATTTTCGGGCTTTTCTCATTCTATTTTATTACAATAGATACAAGAAGTATAACGCAGGATGATGGATTACACGATAGACAGGACAAAATACAAAGCAATCGGGAAGAATGCCACTACAAATCAATACGCAATTTCGCTATCATGCAAGCAGATGTTCAAAACGCTCGAATCCGTACCGTTGTTCAAGGGTTTGGATAACAATACCCTGCAGCTACTCGAACCCTTGTTCGAGACGTATTCTTGCTCTGCGGGAGAGGTCATTTTCGAGCAAGGCGACCCGGCTCATTATCTTTATCTCATTCTGGAAGGAACCATAGAAGTGCGCTATAAGCCTTATGATGGCCCGCCGCTCACGATTACCAACCTGGAACAGGGTAGTATAATCGGTTGGTCTGCTGTGATCGGGAACACCGCTTATACCTCCGGAGCAGTTTGCAAGGAGGATTGTCAGGCCATCCGCATGAGCAGCCGGGATTTGCATGAACTGTGCGCGAGGGAGCCGGGAGCCGGTCGCATCATCCTGGACCTGCTGGCTGAATCCGTTTCATCGCGTTGGCAGGATGCCCGAAGCCAGATCCAAATGTTGCTCAATTCGACCGTCACTGCCAGGCAATGTGCGAATTCTCGAAAGCGAAGAAATAGAAAGGAGATTCGATGACAACTCCTGCAAACCACACGACCGAAGAACAGATCAAAACCCTGATCGAGAAAATCAGCGCTTACATAGAACAGTTCCACGGCGGATCGGTTGAATTCGTTTCATTTGACGGCAGCAAGCTGGAGGTCCGGCTGGGAGGCGCATGCTTGGGTTGTCCGCTGCTACCATCTACGCTGCATGGCTGGATTGCCGGGACGGTCCACCAGTTCTTCCCGGGCATTGAGGTTGTCGCGGCAGACTAAACTACACAAAAAAAACGGCGGTTCTCACCGCCGTTTTTGATTCTATATCATCCGATCATTAAGAGCGAAGCGAGCGCAAGATGATGAAAACACCGACGACGATCAGGGCTGCTGCTGCAACATAGGAAAGAAGATAGATTTGCGATTGGAAGAACAGGAAGACTCCAAAGACACCCAGAGCCCCGGCAGGCCAAAACGCCCAACGCATGTTCGCCAGAAGCGCCACCAGCAAGAAGGTCAACGCCAGGCCAAGGAAGAAGACACCGCCGGAATCCGCGCCGCCGAATAACTTATCAGGCAGGGCGCTGACGACTGCCAGGGTAAACAGCACACCACCGGGAATGATAGCCCACCACCTGTCACGCCCTGTGAGGTAAACAGTCCAGAAACTCAGGCCAATCGCGCCCAGAAACAATGCCCCCCCGATATCATCAAGCGCATCGGGCAACAGGATGAGCACACCAATCCCTGCCAGAACGAATCCCGGAAAAGCTGCCCACCACTGCCCACTGGCAAAGCCGCCCGCAAACAAAAACAGGAAGACTCCACCCGCTGCCAGGAAGACGATACCCCAAAATACATCGGACGCGTTTCGAAGGAAACCAAAAGCCTGCAAGAATCCCAGGCCGCCAGCCAGAATTAACAGCGTACCGATAATTATGCGAGGGTCAAAACGTTTCATTTGAATTCTCCTAATAAACTAGCGAACCGCAACTTTCCCGACCCCAGCCTCGATCTTGATGTCAACCTTGTTCTGTGCTGACGAGTAGTCTGCGGACTCATAGATGCCATTTGAATATGGGAAACGGGCCGTATCGACTTCAACGGCTGCAATACCCTGCTCCGCACGGATGCGGGCGGCCACCCCCTGTGGCACAACCATATCAAGCGAGGCCGCGCCCAATTCCACTTTGACGGTCGTCATACCTGCATTGGCAGGCAGGGTCAGATCGGTTTTGCTGGCGCCTGTGCTCACCTTCAAGTCAGTAACCTTCAGATCGCGCAAATTAAGCTCGGACTGTGAAGCGCCGGTCTCCAATCGCAAAGTCAGGGGGATGTCACGGTTGAGGTTGAAATTCCACTCCAATCCTTGCCAACCACCAAAGAAAGGCGGAAAAATAAACGGACGCGCTTCGATATGAGCATCCAGCCTGTCACCGGATTTATGGGCACTTTGCTTTACACCGCCTGCAAACGTGCCGCTGAGCAATTGTCCCGGTGAAGCGCCGGCGCCAAGCACCAGACGGCCTGCGCCGTGACTCAGTTTCAACGAAGCCTGGCTGGCTCCCTGTAAGTCAATGGAAACCTGTTCTTCTTCCAAGTTCCCGCGCAGGAAATAACCAAACATGATCCAGCCGCCGAGCAAGATAAGTACGCTTGGCCAGAAAAGCTGCATGGGACTGATGCCACGCGGCAAGCGGATATCGGCGGCATTCAGGAACATCAATCCGCCTAGCAGGATCAGGACAGCACCCCAGAATACGTAATCGCGGCGCATGATTATTCCTCCCGGTTACTTTTGCGTATGGAACGGTACAATCCGCTGCCCAGCACCCAAAGACCCAGCAAAATGAGCAAGACAGCGGGTCCAAAGTTACCGAGCAGATCCCATCCGCCAAGAAACGCCGAGAAGACCAGGAACAGCACAGCGCTGATGACCATCAGGTTCAGGCCGTGCCGCAGGTTATGCTGCGTATTTTCTCCCAGCAAGCCTTGTAACAGAACACCAACGCCGACAAAACCGGGAATCAGCGTCCACATATAAGACCAGGAGTCCCAGTTACCGGTGAGGTCTTGGTAATAAAGGATGCCACCGATCCCTGAGACTATCGCTGCCGGGACGGCCAGTCCCGGCGCGCCCAGGATCAATCCGAGCAGCAACAGCAGTACGCCTACACCGATGACGGTAAATGGCCAGTCCGAAAAACGTTCGGCAAATGCTGCCACTTCGGGGAAAGTCCGTTGGGCGATAAACCACGCTCCCAACAAGATCAAAATAACGCCGAGCGCCAGTTGGGTACGACCTTGTTTTCTCATAATGCATTCTCCTTCTTATTGCTTCTTGCGTAAATCGCTAAACTTCCAAGTCAGTTTTGTCAGAGAAAAAAATGAACGGTCTGGTTTAGATAATTACGCAATACTCTGTAGGTTTACAATGAGTGTACAACAAAAACGGGCTTAATAAAAGCCATATCTTTATTTACGCTCAAGAGAGGGGAAAGTTGCGGTAAAAAGAAAAGCCGAAA
Organism: uncultured Anaerolineaceae bacterium; assembly: GCA_964560935.1. Taxonomy (GTDB): domain Bacteria; phylum Chloroflexota; class Anaerolineae; order Anaerolineales; family Villigracilaceae; genus JAABUE01. The sequence continues at coordinate 32,587 of CAZLOC010000008.1, forward strand.
CTATTCGCTTCGGCAGGTCGATATATTTCCATTGTGATTGTCAAAGTGTTCAGTTATTTACTTTCGCAGAGCGTCCCGCAGGTTTACCCGCAAACGAACTCGAATTACAGAAACCTGCGGGACGGTACGCAACGTCAGATAGCAAAAGCCCTACTATCATCCTCCCTGGTGGATGTATTTCAGCCCAGTGCCGGTATTGAAGAGCACAATCCGTTCATTCGGGGAAATCCAACCATCTTTGATTAATTTTTGTAATCCTGCCAGGGTTGCGGCTCCCTCGGGCGCAGCAAAAATACCCTCCTTGTAGGCCAGATACTTTTGGG